>JAFDCA010000083.1 GCA_019313025.1 Deltaproteobacteria bacterium | reverse complement strand
TGTCGATACCACCGGGAAATTTCTAGATCCGACCCTTCCTCCGGATTTTCCACAAGGGGCTGTGCGGGGCCATCTTGACGCCGGAGCCGAGAAAGTTATTGTATCGGCCCCATTTAAAATCAAGGATAGGGGCAAAGCCATGCCGAATGATTCAGTGACCACAGTCATGGGAATTAATGATAATGTTTACGATCCCCGACGTCATAAAATCATTTCCAATGCATCCTGCACCACAACTTGCCTGGCGCATATGATAAAACCTCTTTTAAATGCTTTGGGTCCCAAAAAAATTCTGTCGGCTTCCATGGCTACGGTTCATGCAGCAACCGGCTCCCAGCAGGTGTTGGACAGACTTCCGAAAACAGGGGCGACGGACCTTAGGAAAAACAGAAGCATCATGAATAACATTATCCTAACTTCTACAGGGGCTGCCAATGCGTTGAGACTCGTTATTCCGGAAATGCAAGAAATCGGATTTATTGCAGAATCGGTAAGAATCCCCATCTCCACAGGATCTCTCATCATCCTGGTGATGAATCTACAAGAAGAGCTTTCCGGAGAACCGACCTCCAGGGAAATGCTCAATGATATATTTCGACAGGCCGCGGCTGACGATCTCAAGGGCTACCTCCACTACACCGATGAGCAGAACGTATCGGGGGATATCATTGGAATGCCCAGCGCGGCGGCGATTATAGAAGGGCATGTGACCCACACCCGTACCGCCGAACAGGTCATCGATCTAAAAAAAGTGCCGGGATTGGAAAAAGAATTTTTAAGTTCATTAAAAGATGTCGTTGTCAGAATCCCGATTACACAGGCTGTCATCTACGGGTGGTACGATAATGAACACGGGAGTTATGTCAATATTCTCGGAGACAGAACGGTGTCAATCGCCGATTATATGTAATCCTATCCAGTGCCCATCCATATTGCTGGATGGACACTATCGAATTTCTGACTTTGATATATCTCGGTATTCACCTGTTTTTTCATTGGTCTTCGTTTTCAGCTTCGCACCAACAAGAACGATGCCTGAACCACCCAAACACTAACCACTTTATTAGAAAGATTATCTATTCCTCTCCAGTAATTATACTCCTTTCAGCAGGCAAATTTTCCTTCCATTTAGTCCTTTTTTACAGAGGCTTATAGAATTTCTTGTTTACAGCAAAATGAAGCATATTCAGCGTGATTTTCCCTTGACAAAAAAGAGATCTGTAGGTACAAAACCGAAGTTCATTTTATTTTTAAAGATTTAGCTTGCATCGTGAAATCATCAACTACAGTTTGACGGAGTTTATATGAGTACATTAGATGATCATGGGAAAGAGATTTCTGAGGATACTGCCGACGGGGCGGCTACATCACAATCCGACGAGGCAAAAATGAAAAAACAGGATAACGGACCCGGTGGGCCCATTATCCTGTTTTTTATTTTAGGGTTATTTGCCAGTCTTATTTTAGGGTGGGTCATTTTCCCGAAACTGTTATATTCTCAGAAAAAACAACCTATAGACTTTAACCATGCATTTCATGTTGCCGAAGTCGAAAATGGGTGTGAAAGCTGCCATTTTTTTCGTGAAGACGGAACATTTTCAGGGGCACCGAAGTTGGAACAATGCATCGATTGTCATGAAGAGATTCTAGGCGTTGATCCGGATGAAATAAAATTTCATGAGGAATATGTTTCCAAAGAAAGGGAAGTCCCGTGGTTGATATACGCAAAACAGCCGGATTGCGTATTCTTTAGCCATGCTGCGCACATCAAGGGTGCTAATATGGACTGCGAGACCTGTCATGGTCATATCGGCGAGTCTGAAAGTTTAAAAGTTTATGAAGAGAACCGGCTTACAGGTTACAGTAGAGATATTTGGGGAAAAAGTATTGGTGGTTTCAAAAAGAATACCTGGGATCGAATGAAAATGGACGATTGTGCTGATTGTCACCAATTGGTAGCGGCCAACATCGAAAAAACAGGTATTAAAACTTCGACGAACAGGCTCCTTGACGATATCATCAATGTGGTTTCACCATGGTCATTGCGCTCCGGCAAAGGCAGCAGTGTTCAGACGGAAAGAGATGCCTGTTTTGTGTGCCATAAATAATGAGTGCTTGATCGAAAAACCTTCTTTTAGGTCAAAAATTTGAAGTTCGAAACACGAAATTCAAATTTTGCCTGAACATGACTTTCCGTTCAGGCACGCATTAGTGTTTTTGATTTAACGATATATAAAGAGGTAAAATAGAAATGAAGATCGGCAGAAGAGGTTTCTTGTCGTTTGTAATTGGCGGGGCTGCAGGAACAGCCCTTTCGCCGCTGCCATGGAAGTTGATGGATGATTCTTCGATATGGACTCAGATGTGGCCGTGGACGCCGGTGCCGAAAGATGGTGAAACCAGCTACGTCAATTCTGTTTGTACTCTCTGTACCGGTGGTTGTGGCATCACGGTTCGAAAAGTAGATGAGCGTGCGGTTAAAATTGAGGGTATGAAGGGCCACCCTATAAATGACGGAGGCGCTTGTCTAATTGGTCTCTCCGGCCTTCAATTGCTTTATGGCCCCACACGGGTAAAGGGTCCGTTAAAAAGGACAGGGAAGAGAGGAGAGGGAAGATGGGAAAGGATATCCTGGAAAGAGGCGATATCGGAGGTCGTGGAAAAGCTTGGCAACCTGAGGTCTAAAGGTCAGTCACATACCGTCGGTTTCGTATCAGGTTCGGATCGTGGCACCATACCCCGTCTCTTTGAAAGATTTTTGACCGTCTTCGGTTCTCCCAATTTGATGCGTATGCCATCCGTCCGTGATTCCTATGAGTTGACATTGCGCATGATGCAGGGTGTTCAGGCCCTGCCTGGATTCGATTTTGAAAATGCCGATTTTGTTTTAAGCCTTGGAAGTGGTATCATTGACGGCTGGGGATCACCGGTACGAATGTTTAGAGCCAACAGTAATTGGCAAAATAACAACGTGAAAGTCATTCAAATTGAACCGCGCCTGTCCAATACGGCAGCCAAGTCAAGCAAATGGATTCCGATTAATCCCGGAACCGAGGCAGCCCTGGTCATGGGTCTTGCCTATGTTATTATCAAAGAATCTTTGTACGATACCAATTTTATTTTAAATGACACCCAAGGGTTTGAAGATTGGAAACGGCTTGTAATGGAAAATTTCAGTCCGGATAGTGTCGCAGCGATTACCGGAATTGATAGCGGAACTATTGTTGTGCTGGCCAGGAGTTTTGCCAATGCATCAAGACCTTTAGCCATTTGCGGCCGTGGGGATGGATCCTCCCCCGTTAGCCTTAAAGACTGCATGGCGGTTCACTCTTTGAACGCCCTTGTGGGAAATGTTAATAAAGAGGGTGGTGTTTGGGCAGTTTCTGATACGGATTACATTAGATGGCCCGAAGTTGAAATGGATGCCAGGGCTGCAGCCGGTATTCAGCATGAACGATTGGATGGGGCTGGAAGCAAAAAATATCTGTTCTCCCGGTATCTGATGAATCGTCTACCGGAAGCCGTCAATTCAGGAGAACAATATCCGCTGCAAGCACTCTTTGTCTCTGGTGCAAATCCTTTATATACATTTTCCGATACAAAAAGTGCCGAAGAAGCATTTGACAAGATTCCGTTTGTGGTCAGTTTTTCTTCCTATATGGATGAAACCGCTCAAAATGCCGATTTAATTCTTCCGAATCACGTTTTTCTCGAACGTTATGAAGATGTTCCGGCACCGATCGGTCTGATTCAACCGGTTATCGGCCTTTCAAGGCCCGTGATTGAGCCCCAATTAAATACCAGACATGTGGGTGATGTTATCATCCAAGTGGCAAAAGGGCTGGGCGGAAGTGTTGCAAATGCGTTTCCTTGGGAGAGCTACAATGCCTGCTTAAAAGAGACCTTAAATG
Source organism: Deltaproteobacteria bacterium (assembly GCA_019313025.1). The sequence goes on along the minus strand of JAFDCA010000083.1, from coordinate 1,630 downwards.
ACAAATGGGAAATTTTGATTGAAAAGGGATTTTGGTCTGATACTGAGTTGATGCGTCCGACCCAGGCGTCGTCGTTTGATACAGTTTCCGGTAAATTTGAGTTTATCAACCCGGATATCGGCTCGATGCCGCAGTATAAGCCGGTCAATATTGAAGGTGACGAAAGGCTTTATCCTCTTTTACTCATTCCCTATGATTCCATCAGACTGGCCAACGGTTATATCGGAGATCCGCCGTTTGCCGTCAAGACAGTTGAAGACACTGTTCTTAAAGGGGACCATATTTTTATCGAGATTAACCCAAAAACTGCAAGGTCAGCCGGACTGCAAGAAGGCCAGCGGGTTCTGTTAAGCACACCAAAAGGAAAGGCAGAGGTCAAAATTCATCTTTTTGAAGGCATTATGCCAGGCGTTATCGCTTTGCCGAGAGGATTGGGACATACTGGCTATGACGACTACCTGGCGGGTAAAGGGGTAAATTTTAATACGCTTATCGGGACGGTGGAAGACTCTGATTCAGGCATGGATGTTGCCTGGGGAATCAGGGCGAAACTGAGTAACGTCTAAATATATTGATTGTTAAAGATTGGCTATTGAACGGTGAAGACTTTCTGCTTCATCATTCAATTGATCATCGTCAATCCAAAGAGGTCCTAATGAAACACAACAAAGCCCAGAAATTTGGGATGGTCATCGACCTGGACAAATGTACCGGATGCGGCAGTTGTATGGTGGCTTGTATGGCTGAAAATAATGTACCTTTCAGGAAAGATGAGTCGAACAAACTTCTGAGTATCACATGGATGCGCGTCTATCGGCTGACCAACGGAAAGCCTTTCCCGAATACAGATATATGCTATCTCCCAAGGCCTTGCATGCAATGTGCGGGTGAACATGAAGGGCATTCTCCTTGTGTATCCGTATGCCCGGCCATTGCAACGGATTACGGCCTTGATACCGGAATTGTCAGTCAAATATATACTCGCTGTTTTGGATGTCGGTATTGTATGGCATCGTGCCCGTATCATGCCCGTTATTTTAACTGGTGGGATCCGATTTGGCCGGACGGAATGGAAAAATATCTCAGTCCCAATGTTTCTCCTCGGATGCGTGGTGTGGTTGAAAAGTGCAGCTTTTGTTATCACCGCTATCAGCTGGCCAGGGAAAAGGCGTATATAGAGGGAAGACGTGACATTGAAGAAAATGAATATCAAACCGCTTGCACCCAGGCATGCCCTGCCGAAGCCATCACTTTCGGTGATCTAAACAACCCGAACCATTCTGTATTCAAGATGGTCAAGCCTGACCACAAGCATGGTGGGCGTCCGAGGAACCCTCATGCATTTCGGTTGTTGGAGAGACTCGCTACAAATCCCAAGGTCTACTATATATCAAGCCGAAAATGGGTTCGGAGATCCGGTGATAATTATTTAAAAAATGAGGCAAAAGTTAAACAGCCTGTTCACCATGGTTAAAAGCTAACAAGAATTGAAACCGCTATTCAAGGAGCACATAACATATGGATTCTGCATTAATACCCAAAGGCGTTAAGCGCTGCCCGTTGTGGCAATTTCTTCTGTTCATCGGCGCGGTCGGCATTGTTCTGCTCTGGGGCGTTTATGCCATGTTAC
>JAFDCA010000082.1 GCA_019313025.1 Deltaproteobacteria bacterium | reverse complement strand
CTGCTTGTGGGGCTTCAGGGGTTGGCCTGTGCGTCGTCTGCTTATATGTACGCTCTGGATTATGCCAGACAGCGAATACAGGGGAAAAATCTTTTGCAGATGATGGATAAAAATGCGTCTTCGGTTCCCATTATTCAGCATCCGGATGTACGGCGACAGTTGATGATGATGAAAGTGTATGTTGAAGGGATAAGAAGCCTTCTATATTATGTCGGGATGTGTGAAGACAGGGTTAAAATTTCCGAAGATACGGAAGAGAAATCAAAATATCAGGGCATCATTGACGTTCTTATACCCATCGCCAAAGGATATGTCACCGACCGGGCTTTTGAGGTGTGCAGTCACGGTGTTCAGGTGTATGGCGGTTATGGCTATATCAAAGATTACCCCATGGAACAGCTGCTTCGGGATTGCCGAATTACCATGATCTATGAAGGGACAAACGGAATTCAGGCCATGGATCTTTTAGGAAGAAAGCTGGGACTCAACAAGGGGAAGCCCGTGATGGATCTTCTGGGAGAGATTCAAAAATCCATCGCCATGGCGAAGGAAGCCCATGGACTGGAAGACCTTGCTGAAAGACTGGAAAAGATTGTCGATAAACTGGGAGGGGTGGCCATTCACATGGGAACAACGGCCATGTCACCCAAGGTGTTGAATGCCTTTGCCTTTGCCCATCCATTTATGGAAGTCTGCGGCGATGTGGTCATGGCTTGGATGCTTTTGTGGCGGGCGGCAGTGGCATCCCAAAAAATGAAAGAAAAACCGAAAAAGAAAGATATCGCTTTTTACGAGGGACAGATCAAAAGTGCCGAATTTTTTATCTATTCGATCATTCCAATTACAGCCGGCAAGATGAAAGCCATTTTGGACACCAATAACGCCGCCATAGAGATCGCCGAGGATTCATTCGGCGGATAAATTGAATTGTAATAAGAGGTTCACCGTGGGAAAAAATCTTACACCATTCCTGCTGAGGGAACAGATTCGATCCGGGAATTGGACGGGGCCCACCAGCGGCGTTGCCACCGGATATGTCCAGGCCAACCTGGTGATGTTGCCAAAAGAGGTGGCATTTGAGTTTTTACTTTTCTGCATCAGAAATCCAAAACCATGTCCGATTTTAGATGTGCTGGAACCCGGCCAGGTGGAACCGACCATTGCACCGGACGCGGATTTGCGCACCGATGTCCCGAAATACCGCATTTTTAGGCATGGAAATCTGGAAAAGGAAGTGACCGATGTCACGGATCTCTTTGACCGGGAAATGGTCAGTTTGCTTTTGGGGTGCAGCTTTTCTTTTGAAAACGCTCTTCTGGCCGCCGGGGTTCCTGTAAGGAACATCGAAGAAGGCAAAAATGTTTCCATGTATATCACTTCACGAAAATGCCGGTCTGCAGGCCGATTTAAATCTTCCCTGGTGGTTTCCATGAGGCCCATGACACCGGAACAAGCCGTCCGAGCCATCCAGGTGACCACCCGGTTTCATCTCACCCACGGCGCGCCCGTTCATTTGGGCGCTTCCCGTGACATCGGGATCAAGGACCTGAGCCGGCCGGATTTTGGTGATCCGGTGGAAATCAAGCCCGGAGAGATTCCCGTATTTTGGGCATGTGGCGTTACGTCTACATTGGCGGCGATTTCCGCCTCCCTTCCGCTTGTGATTACCCATTCACCGGGACATATGTTTGTGTCGGATCTAAAAGATGAGGAACTGACGCTACTTTAAGTGTTAACTCACGTTTCCCGCTTTTAATTCTGCATCCAATTGAGGTATACCTGTCCTGCCAAATGAAATAAAAAAATTTCAATCATCCTCCTTGTTGACTTCAACCCGGACATAAAATATATTCATTTACGTTATACTTGAAATGAATGGATCGTAAACCATGACCTTTTTAAAAGCGGGCGTTTGTTCCGGAATTGGAGGTGTAAAAATGAAATCGTATACAAGGAACATTCTAGTATTCATCGGTTTGTTTGCCGTCATTGGGCTTTTGGTCCCATCAGGAGCATTGGCCATGAAAGAGGTCAAAATCGGCGTGATCTATCCACTGACCGGTGGTGCCGCTGCGGCCGGTCGAGAACTCCGTGCAGGGGCCGAACTGGCTGCTGAAATTGCAAACTCCGTTATGGCGGATCTTCCCATGACCATGGCGAAAAATGAAGGTATCAAAAGTATGGGAGGGGCCAAAATCAAGCTCATTTTCAAGGATCACGAGGGAAATCCCACCCTGGGTGCAGACCTGGCCAAAAAGCTGATCCTGGATGACAAGGTGAACGGTATATTGGGTTGTTATCACAGTTCCGTGACCAAAACCGTGAGTGCGGTATGTGAACAATACGGGATTCCGATGATCAACGGCTCTTCCACATCCCCCGCCCTGACCCAAAGAGGGTTTAAATGGTTCTGGCGAACCACACCTCATGACAAATGGTTCACCAAGGATTTGTTTGAACTGCTCAAGGGGCTGACAGAAGGAAACGTGCAGGGGGTGCCGGCCATCGCCAAAAAGGACCTCATGAACCTGGCGTCTGCTTGTGAAAAGACCGAATGGGGCTCCCACGTCTCGGAGCTTATCAAAGATTTTGCAAAAGAATACAAATTCAACCTCAGGAAATCACTCCTTTATGCCGCCAAGTCGGCAGACCTTTCCAGTGAAGTTCGATCTTTGAAGGCGGCCCGTCCGGATGTCATGCTTTTTGCATCCTACACCTCGGATGCCATTCTCTTGGTCAAGACACTAAAGGCCCAGAAAGCCCAGCCAAAAATCATCTGGGGCCAAGATGCCGGATTTGAAAAGCCGGAGTTTCGAGAAACACTGGGTGACGGTATCGTTGGAATCTTGACCCGGACCGTTTTTCTCCCAAAGGTCGTTGAAATAAAAAAGCTGGCCGGTCAAGTCAATGATCTTTACAAGGCCAAGACCGGCAATGATCTTGGGGGTGCTTCTGCCCGGGCGTTTACGGGATTGCAAACGTGGGTTCATATTCTTGAAAAGGCCGGCTCTACAGCACCGGTGGATATTCAGGCAGCCGCAAATACGATCGATATTTCCGGAAAAGAGCTTGTGGTGCCCTGGAGCGGCATTAAATTTTCGACATCGGGTGAAGAGTTGGGGCAAAATGTGTTGGGTTCGGGACTCATTGGCCAGTATCAAAAAGACAAAGACGGCAAGGTGGGACTGGAGATCGTGTATCCTTTTGACGTATCCTCTGCAGACATGATTTATCCCTTCCCCAAATGGTAAAACTTGCTATCCCTGCCTTTTCCTTAAAGAAAGGGCAGGGTTTTTATTCTTGTACTATTGTAACGTTACCTTTTTAAAGACATTGTCGCTTCGGGTATAATTAAATTTTTTGCTGAAAGAACTCGTGGACAAAGGTTCGTAATGAAAGAACCTGCCTGGGCTATTAATAACGTTCATCTGGTTTAACGGGGTGTTTTTTCCATAACGTTAGATTCCTTTTGGTTCTTTCAAAACGGCCCTAATTCCCTCAAACAGCTTCCATCCAAAAATTTAATCATACCCTGAAGCTCCTTTGAGATAGATTTATTTCAAAGGACCAAGCGATTATGTGCCAATTATTTTTTTCTTCCGTTTGAGGAACGGACCATGGACATTTTGATCGGATCTCTTGTGGCGGGCATTCTCATCGGCATGATCCTTGCGCTGGTGGCGCTGGGCCTGACCATCATCTTCGGGGTAATGGATATCGTCAATTTTGCCCATGGAGAGTTTCTGATGGTTGGTATGTATACCGGCCTTTTGACGGCCCAGGCAACGGGGATGGATCCCTTGCTAACCCTGCCGGTCTCAGCGTTGGTCGGTTTTTTTCTGGGAGTGATTTGTTACTATGGTTTTATAAAATTTCTCATGAGAGGCCCTATGGTGGCGCAACTTTTAGGGACATTTGGGCTCATGCTTTTTTTGAGAAATTTGGCTCTGTTGCTCGTGGGATCCGAAGACAGGGCTCTGCATCACGGGCTTCTTGTTGGAAAAAGTTTTGAAATGGGCATGGGGGTTATCATACCGGCAACAAAACTGGCCGCGGCAACATTGTCTGTGGTTGCATTTTTGGCTATCTGGATGCTCATGAATCGGACCAAAATTGGAAAGGCTCTGACTGCAACCGCTTTGAACGCACAGGGGGCTCGCTATATGGGCATTCCCACGGAGCGGATGAATGCTCTGGCATGGGGCATCGGGGGGGCATCGGTCACCATTGCCGGTGCGCTTTTGGTTAATTTTTGGTCCGTAAACCCGTTTGTGGGCTTGCTGTTTACCATGATCG
>JAFDCA010000081.1 GCA_019313025.1 Deltaproteobacteria bacterium | reverse complement strand
CTTCGAGGCCAGATTTACACCGTAGATTGCTTTCGCCTCTTCGATCGTAGGAACAGCGACAGTCACCGTGAGACCATCCATAATCTGCGTCTGGGCCCGCGTCTTGAAAGGAACTTCATCGATCGGTCGAGGCGAAAAGGAGGTGGCACAGCCTAACATCATCAAAGTGAAGGTGAGGCATAGACCCAACATCAGATTGCGTTGCAAGACGTGATTTACCTTTTCCCACTTTTTTCTATAAAGTCGATAACACGTATTATCAAAGTTGGAGCATCGAGCTATTCTCATCATGTCATCGACAAATGCTTGTTTGATACCCGCTTCGGTGGGCATAATTTGATACCGTTCCATCAGAATTCCAAAAGCTTATCTTCGCCAGCGTGCTGGTTAATCAAACCAAAATGTTGTCTTTCGTTTCTAATCTTTTCAAATAATTAATGAGTTTTATTCAGTGGAAATGGTATTATTTTGCATCGGACTATCTTTTTAGAACTCTGATGATGTTAATTGTTTTTTTACATCTCATCTTTTAAGAAAAAATGATGAAATAACTAGATTTGCCTAAAATTTCGAATATTATAGTAAGATAAATTTTCAAAATTATCAACTTCGGTTTAATTAAAAAGGGGGTAATTTATGAAAACAAATGTTAAAAAACCCCATTAAATTTCAATGGTCGATTCAGATTTTACTTTTTAATTTGAAATACTTCGAAGATGTTCTCTTTAACGCGCTCTAATTTGCTCAGACAGCTTCCCGACCTAAATGAAATCATTTCGGCGGCTTACGGCAAATCGTGACCGTTATTCATTCAATCGAAACATATTTTTGACAACTGCTATAACCATCAATTCAAGGAGTTGTGTGTCATCAGTTTTCACCGACCTGAACTCGATAACGGTATCGCCGATGGCCCCGGATGTGGTGAAACGGTTATGGAAGAAAGATCATCGCGTAGTGATGTCGAAAAAGCGGTGCTGATTTCAGGTCGTTGGTTGAAACAACAACAGTGATGAATGCTCGCAGAGGATAGGGTGTCGGACTAAGGCGGTAAATAACAATGTTAACGAAAAGCGCTATTTTGTTTGAGACGGTGCGGTATTGTCCAGCCGGGATATCTGCTGCAGCCGTTCCACTACAAATAGTATCATCGCTTCAAAAAGAACGGTACGCATCTTCTTGTACCTGGTGACAGTATCAGGGTCTCGACCGGAGAAAGCTTCATCCACCGGCACTGCAACCGTCCAGTGATCAGCATTGACGTATGCCATGAGCGTCGAACCGGGTACGAGTTGATCGTAGATCAGGAGCTGACCGTCATTTAAGGGATTGATTGGTTCTAAGAGTTCATAGGTGATGCGCAGTGCCGCCTGAATATTTTCTTCCCGGGTGAAGGTGGCAACGGAATAATACTGAACGTGTTGTGGCAATGGATTCATGACCAGCCAGCGGAATTGCTCTTTCCGGGTCAAACTGTCCAGCACACCTCTATCGCCGGGCCCACAATCACCAAGTGACAGATGTTCAAACCATTTGTGATATGTTTTAACGTACCTGTCGGCGATGATAGATCCGTTGACCGCCCCGGCGACACTCAATACCGCCGTTACTTTGTGGGAGAGGTGTGGATAATTCACCAGAAAATGCAGAATATCCGTGGTTCCCTTGGAATACCCGATAAGTAGCAAACGCTCAGATGTTTCCATGTCCATGTCTGCGACCGTCTTCGCGATTACCGAAGCATTCATGTCGCTTCCGGACCGACCGCTGACCGGGACGTAATCAATCCGATAACCAAGACGTATGAGATGTTCTGTGTCCAGTTTGTAAGCCTTGCCAATTTTCGGAAAACAATCCGAAAATGCTCCAGAGACTATGAGAATTCTCAGGTGTGTGTCGTGTACCGGCAGGGGTGCTTCTACCGGCTCGGTCAGGGGTTCATCGTTTAGGCGCCACAGGTAATCCTCACAGTCAATATTCAGACTTTGGGATTCTCGTTTTGATTCCAACAATTTGCAAAAAATCTCCCGGAAATGCATACGTTCATCATGCATGGATGGGGCACCAATGTAGCTGAGGGTGTGCGCTGGGATGTTAACATTGAAAACCTCTGTTGACGAACCGCAGCCAAAAACACTTAGAATAAAGATGCTAATGAATATGAGTTTAATTCGGGTGGAAAACAGTTTCATTTTTTTTCTGTTTCCTATCCAGAGTTTCCGCCACATAAAAAAGTATGGACTGAAGTAAAATTTCTCTGGGAAATCTTTTCGGCATTTCCACTGTATCAGATAACCAAGAATCCTCCAGGGGCAGCACTAGTGACCAGTGGTCGACATTGGCATAACCTAAAAGCCTGGCACCGGGAATGATTTGATCGGCGCTAAGAAGCTGTCCATCGTTTCGGGGACTAAAAACCGCCAGCATATCATACCAGATTTTCAGCAGAAGGTTGATATTTTCACGTCTGGTAAAAGAGACCAGCGAAAAATACTCCACCGAATGCGGCAGAGGATTGGCAGCCAGCCATGACAGTCTGGTCGAATATTTTAGGCTGTCAATGGCACCGCTATCGCCGGGTTCGCATTGGCTCACCTGGATATATTTGGCAAGATGGGTGTAAGCGTCGGCAAATTCTTTTGCCAGCGGTGATCCGTTTATGGCGCCGGCCACACTTACAACCGCAGCCACTTTCTGGGCCTGCGCCGGATGGTTTATCAAAAAATTTAGAATATCCACCGCACCCTTTGAATACCCCACGAGCACCAGGTCTTCATAACTATCAAGGGTCGTGCTTTCAATGACCTTTGCAATATACGCCGCATTCTTGTCACTGCTGGAGCGTCCGCTGACAATGAGTTGTTCGATTCTGAAACCTCGGTTGCGAAGGGTTTCAATCGAAGCTTCAAATGGAAGGGCAATGCTTGAAAAACACTCGTTAAAAAGACCGGGCACGACCAAAATTCGGTATCGGGTGTCGGGCGTGGGTACGGGTTCGGGATTCTTGTTAAGTTGCCTTTCATCACTCAATCGCAACAGGTGGTCTTCACAATTACCCGCCTCATTTCGATAGTTCGGATTTTCGGCCAG
>JAFDCA010000080.1 GCA_019313025.1 Deltaproteobacteria bacterium | reverse complement strand
GATATGTAGAGCCCATAACTTATATCTCGGGAAAGGTAGCGCGAGATGACTATATCGAGAAGTACCGCCCGGAGTATGCTGCCATAAAATTTGCCAATCAAAATCTTCCACCGGACGTGAAGATTTTAGGAGTATACCTTGGAAATCGAAGCTATTACAGTGAGCGCGAGCTAATTTTTGCCTATCCCGGTTATCTATTAGGGACGTCAGATTATAAGAGTTCAGCACAAAGTATATCGTCCAATATTATAAAAAATGGAATTACGCACATGATCATTCGGTATGATCTTTTTGAAAATCAGGTAAAAAACAATTATAATGAAAATCAAAGACAGACAATTAGCCGTTTTTTGAAAAACCACCTTGAGCTTCTATACTCAAAAGCTGGATATGGTTTATACCGGGTGAGGGGCGATAGCGGTTAAAGAACGAAGTAACTCAATTTTTAATTCAGATTGGATCAACAAAAAGCAGGGTGAATCAAAGATGGTTAGAGATAAATCGATCTGTGTGGTTGTCCCCGCATATAATGAGTCGTCTCAAATTGGAAACGTTATTGAAACGATGCCTGAATTTGTGGACTGGATCGTCGTCGTTGATGATGCCAGCCGGGATGACACCGTTGAAATCGTCAAAGGTTATCAGCGTGATATAGATAAAATTAAGCTGATTGGGCATGACTCAAATCAGGGGGTCGGAGGCGCAATTTCTAGCGGATACAAGTGGGCGCGGGACAGTGAATGTGACGTGACCGCTGTGATGGCCGGAGATGGTCAAATGGATCCAGACGAACTGGAAACAATCGTCATGCCGATTGTTGATGGCTCTGCTGACTATACCAAAGGGAATCGCTTATTTTATGGTGATGCCTGGAACATGATTCCCCATTACCGGTATCTGGGCAATTCTTTTTTTTCATTGATGACCAAGGTGGCCTCGGGCTACTGGCATATCGCCGATTCTCAGAGCGGTTACACGGCCATTTCCCTGATTGCCTTAAAACGGATTAATCTGGATCATATCTATAATGATTACGGGATGCCCAATGATCTGCTGATCAAACTGAATCAACATGATTTTCGCGTGCGGGATGTGCATATTAAGCCGGTTTATAACGTGGGTGAAAAATCAGGTATTAAAGTAAGGAAGGTCATACCCAGAATCAGCTGGTTACTGTTCAAGGGCTTTTGGCGAAGATTATTTTTTAAATACGTCATCCGTGATTTTCATCCTTTAATTTTTTTCTACATCCTTTCCTTTGTGCTCCTGGGTTCGAGTGTGCCGCTGGCCATCCGACTGTTCTATCTATGGTTCCAGAGAGGCGATATTCCCGATATGAACGCTCTGGCATTGATCTTTACATTGATCAGCGGATTGCAAACACTTTTTTTCGGTATGTGGTTCGACATGGAGTACAATAAAAACCTGAAGTAAAATTTCCACTGTGAATTGAATATGAAGGATTTTACATTTAACGCCTACAGAAATTATCTGGCTGCGATTCGAAAATCCTATCCCCATATTTTGCGATTTGATGACTACTTTCGTTTAGATCCCAAACCTGAATCTTTTTGTTTGATACGCCATGATGTGGATCGAAAACCAAACAATGCGCTTGAAATGGCCCGTTTAGAGCATTCCTCGGACATCACCACGACTTATTGCTTTCGGACCAGAAAACACACATTCAAGCCGGATATTATTTCAAGGATTTCTTCGATGGGGCACGAGATTTCCTATCACTATGAGTGCCTGTCCGATACAAGAGGGAACATGGAAGAAGCCATTAAGGACTTTGAGAATAACCTGTCGAAGTTAAGAAAACTTGCACCCATCTCTACGATATCCATGCACGGGCGCCCGTTCAGCCGATATGACAATAAAGACATTTGGAAAGATAGGAGTAATCATCAGCAGTTAATCGATCACTGCAGCATACTGGGTGAAATTTATTTGGATATTGATTATACGGACATTGCCTATATCAATGACACGGGTAGAAATTGGCGGGCTCGGAAAGCCAATCGGCGGGATCATGTAAACTCCAATATCGTACTGGATTTCCGAAATGGCCGCAGCCTTTTGGAATACCTGAACAATAGGCCTCACCCTAAACTGGTCTTTCAAATCCACCCTGAACGCTGGTCTGAACAAAATTTCGAATATTATATACAATATTCGATAGATAAAGCCGTCAACCTGTTAAAGTCACTGGTATGAAAAAATTAATTTTTGTATCGACCGGCCGCTGCGGCACGAAGAGAATCGCTCAGATTCTAGAAAAACATCTTTCTGAAGAGTTCGCAGTTGTTCATCAAATGCCTTTTTCCCGGGTGGCCAATGTTATCGGCAATTTACTATTTTATTTAGGACCGTCAGATAAAATCAAACGGTTTCTGTATAATCTTATTGTTTCATCTTATTTGAGAAAAAAACATTTTATCTGCTCGGATCCGCTAACTGCCATGCTTATTCCAAAAGACTACATTAATTCTGCGGATGTTTGTCTGGTGCATATCGAGCGTAACCCGCAAGATTTCGCAAATTCATTTTTTAAGTTAAGCCGGAAGAGGATATCTAGTTTCATTGCGCACAACTTTATTCCATTCTGGCAAATCGGTCTCTGGCCTCTGGAAAATATCCTTAATCCCAGAATCAAGGGAAAATATATAAAAATAGCAAAATTAAAAAATAATTATTTTGCTGAAACATTTTCATCAAATCCAAACTACAAAAAGATCGAGATGGACCAGGTTTTTTCTTCAAATTTTTTGAATAAAATCATTCATGAACATTTTCACTACAAAACAGCTATACCTGATCACGAGTTGCAAATTAAAGCCAATTGAACTTTTTAAGAGCAAAGCACAACCATGCCGAATAGCCTATCAGTACTTGTTCTGACAACTTCATTTCCCGTTGATTCCTCTATTGCTGTCGGAGTCCATATTATTGAGAAATGTCGCCACCTTGTGAAAAATGGTATTCGCGTACAAGTCATCGCACCACACTATCCAGGGTCAAAAACGAGCGAAATAATTGATGGGATCAATCTAAAACGCTTCCGGTATTTTTTTCCATTCAAATG
>JAFDCA010000079.1 GCA_019313025.1 Deltaproteobacteria bacterium | reverse complement strand
GCGGATATCGTGCTGAAGAATTTTCATGGAGACTTCGCGGTGACAGCTATATGGACATATTACAAAGGGGCGGAGGGATTCTAAGCACGGTCAAAGCAACCCGGTCGGCAAAAAAAGAAACGTTGATAGAAACAGGTATGCAACGGCTAAACTCCATGTTGTCATTTGGCGTGACAACGGTTGAAGGGAAAAGCGGTTATGGTTTAGACCTTGAAACGGAAATAAAGCAACTGGAAGTCATGACAGAATTAAACAAACGCCATCCGATAGATGTTGTCAACACGTTTTTAGGCGCCCATGCACTGCCTGAGGAATATAAAGGAAAAGCAGATGCATATATCGACGACATCATCCATAAGGTACTGCCGGTGGTCATCGATGGAAATCTTGCAGAGTTTTGTGATGTTTTTTGTGAAAAGAATGTATTTTCTGTAGAACAGTCAAGACGATTGTTACTAAAAGCAAAAGAACTCGGTCTCAAAATAAAAATTCATGCAGACGAAATTGAGCGCTTAGGTGGCGCTGAACTGGCAGGAGAAATCGGGGCTGTTTCAGCGGATCATTTGCTTCAGGCTTCGGATAAAGGTATCAATTCCATCGCCAAAGCGGGGGTGGTCGCAACGTTACTGCCGGGAACCGCATTTTGTTTAAAAGAACCTTATGCCAAAGGACGATTCATAATTGATAACAATTGTGCCGTCGCCCTTGCCTCAGATTTAAATCCAGGGAGCTGTTTCTCAGAATCGATCCCTCTGATTTTTGCACTGGCCACACTCTATATGAACATGAGCATAGAAGAAGCCGTCACCGCCCTTACCATCAATGGCGCAGCTGCCCTCGGGCGCGCAGATACCATCGGGAGTCTTGACATAGGAAAGTATGGAGACGTCATCATACTTAAGTATCCCTCATATCAATTCATTCCGTATCATTTGGGAATAAGCACTGTTGAAAAAGTTATAAAAAGAGGCAGGTTGGTTTTTGACGGACGGTTACTCAAATTCTACTAATCCAAATTTACCACCGAATACGGTAAAATCCCTATAGGTAGCTTCCCGAAATACATCTTTTTATTCCTTGGGTCGAACACAAAACCCCGATCGTATATCATGGCCTGAAACAAGAATGGCTTCAGAAGTGTCAGCATATACCGCAGTAATTTTAATTTCACCGGTCTTAAAGCCTGGTTTGAAAAATCGATGTCCTTCCAGTCCCTCGAATATACTGCTGCTGTCAAAGACTTCAAACAAATCTCCAATTTTTAAGTCTATGTTTTTCCCGAAATTTAAATAAACTTTTTTTGAATCAATTGAAGCGATAAAACCTTTCCAGGGTTGAAAGACAATGGCATTACAAATCTTCTCTCCCATTTCGTCAGCAATGGCCTCAAACGCCTCATTCGCTATTATTGCATTCATTCTTTTGTCGGCATGGATCGATTCCAGGTCTACTTCGTCGACTTCTATTTCGTTCACAAAACTTTCATCCAGTAGTTTTGCGCCGGTTTCAGTATCAAATACTTCCGCGGCAATTCGTACTTGAACATAATAATGGGTGTCTTTTAACCACAAGACACCCTGCTTTTTTTTGTTCGGCGTGACGGTGATTAAAGCGCCGGTTACAATGGCATTCAGACCCAGCTGCCGACCGGTCTTGGCCAGCTCCATGTTGTCGATCCATCCGGATCTTGCTCTTGGCACCCTTGTCAAGTCAACAGGATACCCGGGATCACCCGGTTTTTCCAAAAGAATGTTCGGGCATGACGATGCAATGGTTTCAGATAGATCTCTAATGAATTTCTTTTCCACATCCTTATTGGCGAGATCCGTTTTATTTTCAAACAACAGTATTCCAACCCTTTTTTTCAAATCACTATCCGGAGCCTTGAAGTCTCTGACCATTCTCTTGGTTGATTTCTCGAGGGAAGATACGGTGGAACATCCCTTAATCGAAATAAAACCTAGCAGGAAAAACAAAATGCCGACAACCGGATGAATCTTTACCGTAAAATACTTAAATCTTTGAAACATTATTTTTCTCCCTCGAACACAGCTGTCACCTTGGTGGTAATACCGCCTCTTGCAGTGAAATCTCCCGTAACTTCCATGTATTTGGGCGCCAATACACCGACAAGATCTTCAAGAATGCGGTTGACCACATGTTCATAGAAAATACCCACGTTTCTATATTGGAGCAAATAAAATTTCAAAGATTTCAATTCAACGATTTTTTTATTCGGCCGGTATGTTATTGTTATACATCCTACATCCGGCAATCCGGTCATTGGGCATACAGACGTATACTCTGGTTGCTGAATAACAATATCAATGTCCCTTTGATTATGATATTGATATTCCATTGGGACAAGCACGTCCGTCTTTACAATATCCGGACTTTCAATAGAATACTTGATTTGTTTGTCTAATGATGCTGGCACTTTTTTAATGCTCCATGCTATTCAGATTTAAATTGTGTGTCGCTTTTTTCGCGAAATGCTATAATATTTTAGAAAACCGATTCTGTCAAACAAACCACCTGATTTTTTATTCAGGTCCTAAAGAACCTCACAGGAATCTTGACACGAAATTTAAGTTCTGATAACGAATTAATATTATTATAAATAAAACAAAGGTGTCAAACATGAGCTCAATTGATGAACTGATTCTTAGATCAACTAAAGAAATCGTCGTAAAATTTATTGAAACTGGCAGAGTGGGACCGGCCGGTTTTCAAGAAATATTCACGGCTGTTTACAAAACGGTTGAACAAACTGTAAAGGGTTTACAAGAAGATGAAAATACCGAACAATCGGAATAGTGGATTCCGTCAATTTCTTATTCAAGTTTTGTACCTTTAATTTTCATAAGCGCCGGCAAAGCGGTTGCAGGCAGTCAATTTTTTTAAGGTTCGATATCCAAATTTAGGTTTGAAACTTAAGTTCTTGAGGGGTTGAGGATTTTTATTTGTAAAAAATATGATCCATGGAGCGATCCGATCCCTGAAGTTCTTGTAATCCCTTAACGAACCCTGAAAATCGGGTTAATGAACCTCAGCCCAGTTATCGCCCGATGACAGATTGACTTTCAGCGGCACTTTTAAATTCCAAATCCCTTCCATGATTTCTTTGACAAGGACCTTGACGGATGCAAGCTCATTAGGGGGCACTTCAAAAACAATTTCATCATGTACCGAAAGAAGCATGGCACTGTTTAGACCGCCTTCCCTGAATGCGGCATCCACACGGATCATGGCCAGCTTAATGAGATCGGCAGCGGTTCCCTGAATGGGTGTGTTGATAGCCGTACGTTCTGCAAACTCCCGTACAACTTTATTGGAACTATTGATATCCGGAAGGGGTCGGATGCGGCCCAAGAGGGTACTCGTCTTTTTGGCCTTTCTGGCATCACTGATGGTTTGATCGACAAATCTTTTGACACCTTTATATCTGGCAAAATAATTATCTATATAAGTTTTGGCCATTTTCTGACTGATGCCCAGCTCTTTGGAGAGCCCGAAAGGGCTCATACCATATACAATGCCGAAGTTAATTACCTTGGCTTGCCGTCTTAGTTCGGAAGTAACAAAGGAAGGAAAAACCTGAAATACTTCGGTCGCGTTTCGCGTGTGAATATCCTCATCATTTTCAAATGCTTTTATTAGAATATCATCGTCGGCATAATGAGCCAGGATGCGGAGTTCTATCTGAGAATAATCGGCTGAAACCAGGATCCAT
>JAFDCA010000078.1 GCA_019313025.1 Deltaproteobacteria bacterium | reverse complement strand
TGTTTTTTATTTTTTCAAATTAAACATAAGGCGTAAATGGCCCGCCTAATTTTAAACATTCAAGGTTTTTCTTTGAATGCACAATAAACTGTGCGATGATGCACATTCTCTTGTGCATTCGTCGATCCCATCTTCTTTCATAAATCGATTCCGCCTGACTGTATTTGGCAGTAAAAAATATAATACTCCTGTATCAAATCTTCCAAAACATTGATGAGCCATAGATTTACGAAGATCTTTAGACATATCAAAAAATCTCAAATACGGCTTTTTAAAAAAAATATATCTTTTGGCACGAAGGTTGCTGATAACGATGTGAACAGCGTTTAAAGATGATCAACATTCAGGAAATAACGTATTTTAACTTCGAGTCTCCGCCAGAGGCAAATAATCATGTTAAATAAAGCGAGCATCATCAGTGCCAAGAAGTTCAACAATCGGAATCTTAAGTCCGAAATTGATTACCGGAAGGACCTCCAGGATATTTGCAACAAAATACATGCTGCTGCCAATCTTCACGAGATTCTGGTGGATTTGAAAGATGAAATCACCCAACTTTTTGAAGCCGATAGGTTGACCGTTTATGTGCTGGACGGTAAAAAGCGAGAACTGGTGTCGCGATTTAAATCGGGGAATGAAATCGAAGAAATCCGAATCTCCATGTCAAACAGCAGTATATCCGGATGCTCGGCCTTTAAGAAAAAACTCATCAATATTAAAAATGTATATGATGACTCAGAGTTGGCCGCCATCGATCCTGAACTTAAATTTGATAAACGCTGGGACAAGAAGATGGGCTTTAGGACACAACAGGTTTTAGTGGTTCCGATCATTTTCAAAAAGTTTCTTCTTGGTGTCATTCAATTGATTAACCGAAGAGGGGGTGGCTCGTTTACTCGGATTGATGAGCAATCTGCAACTGAAATGGCCAACATTCTTGGAATTGCGCTGTATAATCAGAAACGGATGGCCAAGGCAAGGCCGAACAAGTTCGATTATTTTGTTCATAACCATATATTGACCCAAAGAGAGTTGGACAAGGCCATTGCCGACGCCAGGGCTGGGAAAGCTCCCGTGGAAACGGTTTTAATGTCTGATTTTAAGATTTCCAAAAAAGACATCGGAAAATCTCTCAGTCAATTCTATCAGGTTCCATTTGTAGAATATGATCCGAATGTAGCGATACCGGTTGGGCTTATGGCCAATCTCAAAGTCTCTTTCATGCTAAAGAATGTCTGGGTTCCGCTGAAGATGGAGGACGGGAAGATCGTTATTGCAATAGACAATCCCGGCGATCTTCAAAAAATTGGTGAAATCAAAACGCTTTTTTCAAACAAACGCCTTTCTTTAAGGGTGGCTCTAAAACAGGATATCCTTGCGTTTATCCATCGCTTTACCCGCAAAGAAAGAAAGCTGGCTTCCAGATCACAGATTTTGTCTGAGTTCAAGTCCAAGGAAGTAGAGATAGAAGATGAAGAATTCGTTCTGTATGAAAAAGACAGCGCTATCGTACAACTCGTGAACAAAATTATTATCGATGCATACAAACACAGGGCTTCTGATATTCATATAGAACCCTACCCGGGAAAGATGAATACACGGATTCGGATACGGGTTGACGGCGCTTGCAGGTTGTTTGAGAGCATTCCGTATTCTCTCCGGGATAAAATCGTATCTCGAATCAAGATCATGGCGGATCTTGATATTGTGGAACGGCGCAAACCCCAGGATGGTAAAATCAAATTTAAAAGATATGGCGGCCCCGATATCGAACTCAGAGTGGCAACGGTGCCGACTCAAGGTGGTGTGGAGGATGTTGTTCTGAGAATACTCGATGCCGGTGAGCCGATCCCTTTGGGCAAGATTGGTTTTTCAAAAAGAAATTACAACAATTTTGTGGGTGCCATCACACAGCCCCACGGCCTTGTTTTTGTATGCGGACCAACTGGATCGGGAAAAACCACCACGCTTCATTCTGCCATGGCCTATATCAATACCACAGATACCAAGATTTGGACCGCCGAGGATCCTGTGGAAATCAGCCAGAAAGGATTGAGGCAGGTACAGGTAAAACCTAAAATTGGATTCACCTTTGCTTCTGCAATGCGGGCGTTTTTAAGATCGGATCCCGATGTGATCATGTTGGGCGAGATGCGGGACAAAGAAACCGCGTCCATCGGCATAGAGGCATCTCTGACCGGCCATTTGGTACTTTCCACGCTTCACACAAACAGTGCTCCTGAAAGTATCACCAGACTTCTGGACATGGGAATGGACCCATTTAACTTTTCAGATGCGATCCTGTGCATTCTCGCCCAGCGGTTGGTCCGAACCTTCTGCATCCATTGCAGGAGGCCGCATCATCTATCAAAAGAGGCGTATGAAGAACTCGTTCGTGAAGAATTGATTCTTTCACGGCGGGGGAAAGGATTTTTCGTAGCGGAACTACCTTTAACCAGGAAAAGGGAAATGGCAAAGCAGCGAATTATGGAAAACCTCGAAC
>JAFDCA010000077.1 GCA_019313025.1 Deltaproteobacteria bacterium | reverse complement strand
CTTTAACGCGCTCTAATTTGCTCAGACAGCTTCCCGACCTCAACGAAATCATCCGGCGGCTTACGGTAAATCGTGACCGTTATTCATTCAATCGGAACATATTTTTGGCAACTGCTATATCAATCGGTTGGTCTGGTAATTTTGAAAAAATTGAGTTTTGTGAAGCCTCCCCCGCCCCAAAGGGCGGGGTGCATGCCGGTCAAGCTTGCCCAAATAAGGAAAGAATAAAAAGGTTTGGTCGATCAATTGATGGAAAAGGGTTTTGTTTTTCACATGCATATCGTTGATGTTGTGGATTAAATTCACAGTAAACTTGCCTTTATTCAATTTGGTTGTCTAATGTTACCAAAAAAGTGTAATTATCGAATCCTTCCTCCCTGTCGGGCCGGTTGGACACGGAGTGACTGTAAAAATCTTCCAGATGCCGCACGATTCGCTTAAGATTTTCGATGCTTATCAATTGCGCAATATCTTTTATCGAATCCATGTGATCTGGAGATTGATCTTCAAGAATTTCATATGCGTCTTCAAATTCATCTGCCGCAAGCTGTGAGGTCAAAATGATATAATCATCCACCTGCCGTTTCGAATCTTTCAGTTCCGGTCTTGCAAGGAGAGAGTCTTTCATGGTCTTTCCGATCAAAAACATGATATCCTTTACTTCTTGAGCTTTAAAGCCGTCCATATATCGTTTGAAAGCAATTTCTTTGGCATAAATCGGTATGATGGATCTGTCTCTGCTTCTGACCGTAGCAGCAACCAATTGATAGTTCAACGTAATATACCACTTGAGAAGTTCGGGATACATCTTCCGGTAATTTGGAAAACGGTGTTCATTTTGCGGCATCACCACTTCTTGAATGATTTTATCCACCAAGGATTCACGCATATCACTGAGGATATTATAGATATCAATGCTTTTTCTGAACGCAACCTTCTTGATAAGGACCTCATTACGAAATGTCCAATTGTTTGGATGGCTGTTCATTTTTTCCGTCAAAAACAATAACCTCCGAAGTATATGATAGCGCGGTGTCGGCTTCCAGTTCAAAGCATGATATGTTGTGGAAGCATCCACATTTAACTTTTTATCGATATACCCTGCCATCCAGGGTTGCTCCAATGTTTTCTTTCCACTAAGCCAACCCAAAAACGCTATGACAATCAAACCCAACGATGCTGCGGGTTTCGGAATTCGAAAGGGTTTAATATCTTCTCCGTAGTAGTATCTTGTGGCAGTTTTAAAAAGCTCATTGTGTGATACACTTCCCTGAGGACTGGCGTTATATACTCCCAGTTTTGGCAGGGTGTCGCTGATCTCGATAATCCGAAGAAAGAGTCTAATAACATCCTTGATATGGATATAAGGTATGGCTGGCTCTCCACGGCCGGCCAGAATTTTAGACGTAAGTCTATTTCCTGACAGCCAGAAATTCAAAAGCATATACAACATCGGATATTCACACCAGTCACTGTATACGGCTGCAAGCCGGACAATTGAACATGAAAAGACCTTCGTATATTGTTGTATGATGGCTTCTTCTCTTTTTTTGCACCGTGCGTAAGGAAAATCCGCATCAGCCAGACTCTTTTCAGTCAATGCATTATCATGAGAAGGAAATTTACAGGCGGCCAGTGAACTGGAAAAAATAAAGCGCTTTATTCCCAGCAATTTTGACATGTCAAGAACATGGCGTGTGCCGTTTACATTAATCTTTTCATACGCAGGACTTTCTTTCATGGTGAAGTCGTAATACCCTGCAAGGTGCAGAACATAATCCGCGCCACCATGATCTTTGATATATCTAGAGGCATTTATCAAATTTTTATGGTTTGTTATATCCAGCTGAAGCCAATGTGTATTTTTATGATACGGTATGCCCACCTCTTTTTGGCTGCGACGTGCGATGCAAAACAGACGGAATTTTCCGGACACAGCGATGACAAAATGCCTTCCAATGAAACCGGATGCTCCGGTAACCACAATTCCCGGTAATATTTCACTCATTTTCCACATCCAATACGGACCGTTTTTTTGAACGAAGATAATTTTGAAAGGCCCAAAAAATCATCACCCCCATCACAAGGTCCCCGATTCCGGATAAAAAGACAATCCATTTAAATTCAGCTGCAAAACAGTACATGATTAAAAAGAATGTTGCCACCGCCTTTACGAAAATCGAAAATAAAATGAAATGATGGTATTTTTCAATATGGATTGCTCCCAATAAATAGACAACGAACATGAGAAGATGAAAAACACCGGCTTGGGCAGGAAAAAAATGTTCACAATCAGGACTGAACCCCGCAAACTCCATAAGGACAGTTGGTTGAGCTATCAATATGACACCCATTCCGAATGAATGGATGGCTACCAACCCTAACACCGTTGAAAGGAGTTTATCAGGGTGATTTAAAAAGAATTTTTTATAGCCACCATGCATCGGGTTCTATATTCCAATAAAATAAGGGCACTCAAGTCATAACCGGCTAAATTTACTCTATGTCATATGACCTCAATTTTCTTCGAAGGGTGTTTAAGCCTATACCAAGAAGTCTTGCTGCCCGGGATTTGTTACGACCTGTCCGCTCATACACATCGATAATGTGAGATTTTTCGATTTGTGCAAGGGGGGCAATTTTTTCAGACGCCGAAGGGGTCAGGCATTTTGATATGGATTTATGTTGTTTTAAATGTGCGGGGAGAACATCGGAAGAAATCGGTCTTCCCTGTGCCAGGTTCACCGCTGACTGTAGAATGGATTTGAGTTCCCGAATATTTCCGGGATAGTCATATTCCATGAGCAAGCATCTGGCTTCTTCGTCAAAGATGGCATCTTTTTTCGTGTACTCTTTTAAAAATTTATCTGCCAAAAGTGGTATATCCTCTTTTCTTTCCCTCAAAGGCGGCAGATAAAGCCATCCGCCGCTGATGCGATAATATAAATCTTTTCGAAAAGCCTTTTTGGCCATAAGCTTTTCAAGGTCTTCATTGGTGGCTGCGATGAATCGAACATCTACTTTTTGCTGATTACTCGTTCCCAACTTAAAGTATTCTCCATCTTGTAAAACGCGCAGCAGTTTACCCTGAAGTTCAGGGGCCAGGTTGCCGATTTCATCCAAAAATAGTGTTCCGCGATGGCTATTTTCCAGATAACCCTTGCGGCTGTCTTCAGCCCCTGTGAACGCGCCTTTGGTGTGACCAAAAAATTCCGCTTCGAACAGGCTGCCGGTGAGCGATGCCATGTTCACCGGTGTAAAGGGGAACCGCGATCTGGGGCTGGCGGCATGAATGGCCCACGCAAGGAGTTCTTTGCCGGTTCCGCTCTCACCTGTAATTAACAGAGGAACATCACTTCCGGCGTGAAGCTCCGCTTCCTTTAAGATTCTTAAAACTTTTGGTGATCGTGTAATTATGGGTTTAAAAGGCTCGGCATTTTTAAGCCGGGGCAGGGTCCTGCTTTTTCCGATATCCAGAATATCCATGAGTCGTTTTTTTTCCAAGGCCCGTTTTATCGAAAAAATAAGATCTTCCCGGGATACCGGCTTTACAAGATAGTCATATGCCCCTTTTTTTAGACACTCCACGGCAATTCGGGCTTCGTTCACGGCGGTGACCATAATACACTGTGTTTTAGGGCTTATATTTTTAATGATCTCAAGAAGATCAAGCCCATCTATAATCGGCATGGTCATGTCGATGAGGGCAATATCGAAATCTTCTCCTTTTTCAAAAAGGGATGCGACGTTTAAGGAATTATCTTCAGTACGAATATTTTTAAAACCCGAATTCAAAAGATGTCCTTTTAAGATTTCAAGAAAGTCGAGATCGTCATCAATGACAATGATTTTATTATCCATATCTGTTTTCTCTCATTAACCTGTTTATTTGAAGGGTCGGAAATTTTTATTTTGAACACATATGTTAGTGTTAACGGGGCGTACTCTAACGTTTATCTCTGGCTACGTGCCTGGTCATTTCAACGACTTAGCAGCGGTGGCACTCCCGCCCCCTCCGCGTTTTCCCGGGAAAAGCACGCGGGAGCCGCGATCTCCCCCACCGCTAAGTCAATGAAATGACGAAGCCACTCCGCCAATATCGCAACACGGAAAAGTACGCCCCATGAACGCATGCAACACAAATAAATATAGTTGCTTCCGGCTCGAAGAGCGATTTAAAAAATAAAAACTTCCCGACCTCTGATTTTTAAAGGCCTGCTCCTTAAATCGACCTGTTCCAAAACAAACCATGCCATTTTGGCATGGTTTGTTTAATAATGATACGCCCAAGCTGTTTATATGTATCACATATGCCAAATTGGCACAATAGCCAAGTAAAATCAAATTCGAAAAAACAGAATCGCTTCAAATCATCCCAAATATATTCTTTTGATATCACTCCGTTTATTGATAATATGTTTTTGGCTATCAGATTCCGGCACGGTAATTGCTGATATACTGATATAGGGAAAACAAGAGACGTTTTTCAAAGGTTTCGCCGCAGGGGCACAGAGGACGCAGAGAATTGTTTTTAACATACCGCTTACCATAAATTAGACCTATCCTGTGAGAGCCCTGGCAGGGCCATTGAAAAGGGGAACGCCACGGGTCATATGATATGGAGAGCAAAAAGACCTCCCCATTGAGGAAGATTGAATTTGATGCCAAAAAACAAGATTAACCACTTACGAAAACACCTACTTTGCAGCAAAGCTACTGCACCCTTTTCCTTTGGTCTGCATCCTTGAATGGCAAAGGAAAAACCACTTGTCTCTGCGTCCTCTGAGGCTCTGCAGTAAAATAGAACGACGTGTGTGTAAAGAAATTCATCATTTTTTGCTTTGAGCGTTTACCAATCCAAGCTGTTTTTTTTCGAAAAGATCGGAGGTAATCATATGCAATTAAAGCGCAAATTCGATGCAGGGGAATTTGCCGTCCTTGCCGAAATGGAGCCCCCAAAAGGTGTGGACGTCTCCACAATGGTGACTCACGCCAAGAGAGTTAAAGGAGATGTGGATGCCTTTGTGGTGCCCGAAATGAGCAATGCCGTCATGC
This sequence comes from Deltaproteobacteria bacterium, assembly GCA_019313025.1. Next base: position 5,791 of record JAFDCA010000077.1, on the reverse strand, counting down.
GGATGAGCTCCCTCGGAGGAGCCGTTATTCTACAAAGTAAGGGGATGGAAACAGTGATACAGCTAAACTGCAGAGACCGAAACCGGATCGCTCTCCAGGCGGATCTTCTGGCAGCTTTTGGATGCGGTATCACCAATGTTATGGCGGTTACCGGAGAAGATCCCAGCTATGGAGACCACTTTCAGGCAAGATCGGTGTATGACATTGACCTTTTGGAACTCCTTGGGGGGATCAGGAGTCTCCAGGAAGGGAAAGACATGGCCGGAATCGAACTTTCCGGCGCGCCTAAGTTTCTGGTTGGCTCAACAGTGAATGCAGGCGCCAAAGGAAAATCTACGGAGCTGGTCATTGAAGAAATGAATAAAGAAATTGAGGCCGGAGTCCAATTTTTCATTTCTCCGCCGTTATTTGATCGTTCCGCCATCGAACCTTTCATGAAAAGGGTGGACATCAAGAAAATAAAGATCATCCCCACAGTATTACTTCTCAAATCCTTGGGCATGGCCCGTTATATCATGCGAAATGTGCAGGATGTTTATGTTCCTGATTCACTGGTAGACCGCATTCAAAAATCCCCGGACAAAGTCCGCGAATGCACCCTGATAGCGTCAGAAATAGTTTCGCTATTAAAGAAAGAAGGATTCAGCGGCGTCCATATCGCAACACTGGGATGGGAACATAAGCTCCCTGAAATACTTGAAAGAATATAAGGATGGAAAAAATGGAGCAGACAAACAGTCAGAAGAAAAACAAGGCCGTCAAGAAACAGGGAAAAGATCTTGTCGGTTCGGTCATGGTGCTCGGCAGTGGCATCGCCGGTATGCAGTCCGCACTGGATCTTGCCAATTCCGGTTATTATGTGTACCTGTTAGAAAGGTCTTCAGCCATCGGCGGGCTTATGTCCCAACTCGACAAGACCTTTCCCACCAATGACTGTGCCATGTGAATTATCTCGCCCAAACTGGTCGAGGTCGGCCGGCATTTAAACATCGAGCTTTTGACAAACAGTGAATTATTGGGGATCGAAGGTGAACCCGGACATTTTACCGCCCGGGTCATGCAACATCCGCGATATATCGATCTTGACAAATGCACCAGTTGCGGAGATTGCATCAAAGTATGTCCCATAGATGTATCCGATGATTATAACGAGGGCCTCGCTGAGCGAAAGGCGGTTTACAAACAGTATGCTCAGGCGATACCGGGAGCATTTGCAATTACCAAACGGGGAACTGCCCCATGCAGGGCTTCTTGTCCTGCCCATGTGAGTGTTCAGGGATTCATTGCTCTTATGAACGAAGGCAAATATCGTGAAGCCCTGGAACTGTTTAAGAAAGATCATCCGTTTCCAGGTATCTGCGGCCGTGTGTGTCACAATCCCTGTGAGGAGGTTTGCACGCGAACGGAAGTTGAACAGCCACTGGCGATTAAACACTTGCACAGATTTCTGGCAGATTGGGATATGGCCCGTGAAAATTACTACGTTCCAGAAAAAAAAGAAGCAAAAGAAGAAAAAGTCGCCATCGTCGGTGCAGGTCCCGCAGGTCTGACCTGTGCCTATTTCCTGGCCATTGAGGGATATCAGGTAACGGTCTTTGAAAAGTATCCGGTACTCGGCGGCATGCTCACCGTTGGGATTCCTTCCTATCGACTTCCAAGAGACATCATTGATGCAGAAATTCAAGTCATAAAGGACCTGGGCGTCAAATTTAAAACCGGGGTTGAAATTGGAAAGGACATCACGGTTGCCCAGCTCAGAAAGGAGGGCTACAAGTCAATCTTTCTGGGGATCGGTTCCCATGAATGCAAGGTGTTGGGAATCGAAGGGGAAGATTTGGAAGGGGTTTATCCCGGGGTTGATTTTTTAAGGGAAGTCAATCTGGGCAATCGGATTTCACTGGGTGATCGTGTTGCGGTTATCGGCGGCGGCAACGTCGCCATGGATTCGGTGCGAACCGCTTTGAGGACCGGGTCTTCAAATCCTTTTGTTATTTACCGGCGAAGCATGGAAGAGATGCCCGCGAGCGAAGAGGAAATTGAAGAGTGCCGTGATGAAGGCATCGAAATTATGCCCCTTACGAATCCTATCCGCGTTATTTCAGAAAACGGGAAAGTTAAGGCCATCGAATGTATCAAAATGGAACTGGGTGAGCCGGACGAAAGCGGAAGGCGTCGGCCCATACCCATCGAAGGATCTGAGTTTACAATGGAAATCGATACGTTGATTCCGGCCATTGGCCAGGAATCCGACTGGGCGTGTCTTACCGATGAATGTGCCTGCACCCTCAGTGACTGGGGGACCCTGCGCGTTGATCCGGTGACCTTTCAGTCTGATGATCCCGACATTTTTTCCGGCGGCGATGCCGTGACCGGTGCGGCAACGGTGGTTGAAGCCATCGGCGCCGGAAAAGAGGCCGCTGTTTCTATCCATCGCTTTATTCAGGGAGAAGATCTGCATGAAAACCGGCGAACATCGTGGGAAAGCGTACACGATGTTCCCACTGAAGGTTGTGAAAATATCCCCAAGGAAAAAATGCCCCATCTGGATCCTGAAGAACGAATGAAAAATTTCAATGAGGTGCAGCTTGGTTTCAGTGAGGAGCAGGTTCGTAAAGAGGCGAACAGGTGTCTGGCTTGCGGTATCTGTTCCGAATGTTACCAGTGTGTATATGCCTGTCTGGCAAATGCCGTTGACCATGAGCAGGTTGCCGTGGAAAAACAAATAGACGTGGGATCCCTTATCTTGTGTCCGGGGAGCAAACCTTTTGATCCTTCGACATTGGAACAGTTCTATCATTATCCCAAAAATCCCAATGTGATGACCAGCCTTGAATTTGAACGTCTTCTCAGTGCTTCAGGGCCCACCATGGGGCATTTGGTTCGGCCTTCGGATCAAAAAGAACCGAGAAAAATCGCTTGGCTTCAATGCATCGGCTCTCGGGATACCAACAAGTGTGGTAACGGCTATTGTTCTTCGGTTTGTTGCATGTACGCCATTAAAGATTCGATGATTGCCAAAGAACATGCCGAAGGCGATCTTGATTGTGCCATTTTCAATATGGATATTCGGACCTTTGGGAAGGATTATGAAAAATACTATCTGCGGGCAAAAGACAAGGCAGGCGTCCGATTCATCAATGCCCGGGTGCATACCATCGATGAGATTGGAGAGAATAATGATCTTCGCCTTCAATATGTCGATACCGGCGGAAAGCTCCATGAAGAAATTTTCGACATGGTGGTTCTCTCCGTGGGGCTTGAAATTGCCGGATCCACGGTTGATTTGGCCAACCGATTGAATGTGGATCTGAGCAAAAATAATTTTGCTGTGACCCAGCCCTTTACGCCGGTGGAAACGTCCCGTCCAGGGGTTTATGCGTGCGGTGTTTTTCAGGAGCCTAAAGATATTCCGAGTTCCGTTACTGAAGCAAGTGCGGCTGCGTGTTTGGCCGGAGGCTTTTTGAGCGACGCCCGCAACACCCTTACCAAAACCGTTGAAATTCCTGAGGAAATGGATCTGACAGGCCAGGAACCCCGAATCGGTGTCTTTGTCTGCAACTGCGGCGTGAACATTGCCGGTGTTGTAGATGTGAATGTTGTTGAAGAATATGCCAAAAAACTTCCGTACGTAGAGTACGCCGGACAAAATCTGTTTACCTGTTCCCAGGATTCCCAGGAACTCATGAAGGACATCATTAAAGAGCACCGTCTTAACCGTATTGTAGTGGCTGCATGCACGCCCAAAACCCATGAGGCCATATTCATGGACACCCTTGAAGCATGCGGCTTGAACAAATACCTCTTTGAGATGGCCAACATCCGGAATCAGGGTTCCTGGGTCCATTCAGATGCTCCGGAAAAAGCATCGGAGAAATCAAAACATCTGGTTCGGATGGCCGTGGCCCGTGCTGCGACACTCCATCCGCTGAGTGAAAAGAAAATACCGGTGGTTCAAAGGGCCCTGGTCATCGGCGGCGGGGTGGCCGGGATGAATGCCGCGCTGGGTCTGGCAGATCAGGGTTTTCCTGTGGTTCTGGTTGAAAAGGAAGAAAAACTGGGGGGCATGGCCAATCGTCTGACGGCAACAATTGAAGGCCAAAACGTCGGAGCTTATCTGGAAAGGTTGATTCAAAAGGTGACATCCCATTCCAACATCCAGGTTCTGACCCGTTCTCTTATTGTGGGATTTTCCGGATTCAAGGGAAATTTTACCACCGAAGTTCTGGTAGGGCCGGGTATGTACGAAAGAAAGATCAACCACGGTGTTGTTGTCCTGGCCACCGGTGCAACGGAATACCGTCCAAAAGAATTTCTTTATGAGGAAAATGAAAAGGTGATGACCCAGGTTGAGCTGGCCCAGCATTTAAAAGAAAAAGGGGCTCAAGATTTAAATCAAGTGGTCATGATCCAGTGCATTGGATCCAGAAACGAAGAGAATCCAAACTGTTCAAGGATTTGCTGCCAAAGCGCCATCAAGAACGCCCTTCAGATTAAAAAGCTTCAGCCGGATGCTGAAATTTATATTCTTAACAGAGATATCAGGACGTATGGAATTTTGGAAGATTACTATACGGAAGCCAGGAAACAGGGCGTACTGTTTTTCAGGTACGATCCTGAAGATCCGCCCTCGGTGGAATCGTCCGATGAAGGAGTGATGGTGACCTTTAATGATCCCCTTCTGGACCGGCGTCTTCGAGTCAGTGCCGATATTCTGGCGCTGAGTGCAGGAATGGTGGCCGAAGATACCGAAGAGCTCGCTTCTATTGTAAAACTGGCCAGAACAGCAGAAGGTCATTTTATGGAAGCCCATGTCAAGTTGAGGCCGGTGGACATGGCAACAGAAGGGATTTTTGTCTGCGGGACCGCCCATAGTCCCAAGCTGTTGCATGAATCGATTTCTCAGGCCTTTGCTGCGGCGTCCAGGGCCACGACATTTTTATCCCAGCCACACTTAACCTTATCGGCGGTAACGGCGCAGGTGGAAGCAGACCTTTGCGCGTCATGCCTGATATGTGTCAGATCGTGTCCGTATCAGGTGCCGAAAATCAACGAAGACGGAATCAGTGAAATCGATGTGGCTTTATGTCGCGGATGCGGTGTTTGTGCGGCGGAATGTCCTGCCAAAGCCATTGAACTCAATTGGTATGAAGATGTCCAGATTATGAGCAAGGTAGATGCATTGCTTGAAGGTGTCATGTAGTTTCTGAACGATCAAAAAAAGGAGACATTATGAAGGAAGATTTTGAGCCGATCATTATCGCATTTTGTTGCAGCTATTGAGGATACACTGCTGCGGACCTGGCAGGTTCCATGAGATTGCAATATCCGACGGATATTAAAATCATTCTCGTTCCGTGCACCGGTAAGCTAGATGTTATTCATATCCTCCATGCCTTTGAAAAAGGAGCGGACGGAGTATATGCCGTGGGATGCTTGGAAGGAGATTGTCACTATAACAGCGGCAACTTCAGGGCTCGAAAACGTGTGGAACAGGCACAACGTATTCTCGATGCCATCGGGGTTGGGGGGGAGCGTGCACAGATGTACAACCTTTCATCCAGTGAAGGACCGCGTTTTGCGCAGATCGCTGTTGAAATGGACGAAAGAATTCGAAAATTGGGGCCTAATCCCATTAAATTGGCCAAAAGCAAGGCCGCATAAATCCATGTAAACTTTTCAGTCTCTAATGAAAGAGAGGTCTTATGATTGTTGCAGACAAAAAACCTATTGAAGAGATTATAGAAGAAATCAAAGAACATGAGAAAATCCTTATCCTCGGTTGTAATGAGTG
>JAFDCA010000076.1 GCA_019313025.1 Deltaproteobacteria bacterium | reverse complement strand
GATATTCGGGTTTTGCCTGAACGAGACTTTTTGTTCAGGCACCGTATAGGGTGGTTCTTGAATGTGCGTTTGATCCAGTTAGCATAGAAAGGGAATCTTCATTACAACATCAGATTTTTCAAGGGAAGCACATGGCTTTGTGTCCAGAATAGACACAAAGATAATATTAGTAGATGGAGAGCAACTAGCTCAGTACATGATTGACTTTGGCGTTGGAGTATCTTCGGTTTCTATCTACGAAATAAAGCGAATCGACTCGGATTACTTCGCTGGCACATGACAGAAAATATGAAAGTGATTTACAAAATCACTTACCCTAATGGCAAGATATACATCGGTAAAGATTTTACAAACACCATAATTTGTAGAGAATCAGATGAGGTTATGGGAGATCATTTGCACGAACGGTCTTTTCAATATATGGGATCCTGTCGCCCCTTACAATACACTTGCAAAATCAAGAACAGATCCCTCCCGTTATTCATTGTCTTCAGCACAAATTCTGTGGAGGAGCCTTTTTTTAACCGAAGTTCATGCATTTTAAGAAACAATTATGTAATATCAACCAGTTAATTTTTGAAAAAGGCCAATTTGGGCACTACAGATTGAAATTAATTACAAGATTGTTTTCACTGTTTTCCCCGGCTGGTGAGATAAATTTAATGGATCATAAATATCTTGGTGAGACGGTTCAGCCTTGGATGATTTTCGGGTACGGATAATTTTGCCGTCTTCTCGTTTCATCGTAGTGGTTATCCTTACTTGTGTTGATAGTTGATTGCGAATCGTTGTCCAACAAAATCGAACTCCCTTTTGGCGAAGCTTAAAACGGATGGTATGCAACAAATGATATGCAATGAGAGTTATAAAAATGTGACCATCGCATCGAACTTCTTTCTGATGATAAACTGGCCTTAGACCTAACTCGGACTTCATGCATCGAAATGCATCCTCAATATCGGTCAACATGGTATATATATCCCATATCTGATGCTCATTGAGATCTTCTCGGTCGGTTCTAAGACAGTAAACACCACCTGTCTTCTCGGTTTTCTTACGCGACCAGGTGATGTTTTTCGCCTTATCCGTTTCAGTATCTTTTTCAACAGTAACCTTATAGCCGTGAGATACTAATTTGTATTTTTCTCTTAATCGACCAATTCTTTCAACCACCTTATCGTAACGTTTGGTTCCGTTTCTAAGGTAAAGCGAATTGCTTGCTTTTAGTAGCTCGGTTTCAAAGCGCTGATGAAACTTGTTTTTTATACTTTCTTCTTTCTTCTCTTTATCAATGGAATGGCAATATAGTTCTAATTCTTCAGTTTCCTGGTTCTTGACCACGCCAGCTTGAACAATAACCGTCTTCGTTTTATCATCTTCTTTAACAGGAATCATGGTCAGATCAGGCGGTAGTTCCTTCTTCTTCTTGCGGGAAACCACGATATAATGATAGTGCTTGTCTTTCAGCCATTGTATATTTTTTTCCGAAGCGATCCCAGCATCCAGGACGATCGTCGGCTTAATCAAGGAATCCTCAGAAACATCCTCGCCAGACAGACCCCGGATCATCGCCTCCAGGGTTTTGGGTTCACTAATATTACCCTCAAAGATGCGGCTCTTCTTGGGAAAGCCATCCATATCCAGGACAAGCCCCAAAGTCAGCAAAAGACAATCATTACGTTTGTCTTTTGCTCTCCCATACTGTGCTTTGGGATTATACTTGCCGGTACCTTCAAGAAACGTATTGGTTAGGTCATAGAGGATGATTTTTTCTTCTAAAGCAAAAAGTTGACCTTCAGTCCGGCGCAGGTGTGCTTCAAGAGCATCCTTATGTTTCAAAAGTCGATCGGAAACTTTATACACGCAATCCAGAGATAAGTTGGAGAAATCAACACCCATTAGTTCATCCAAAGCGCTGACGTTCTGCAACCAGTAATGGGTCGATCTTTCAGAACCGGGAACAATCATTCGACCAGCGATTACACCAAGACTGGCGGCAAGCTGATATTTTTTCAATCCGAGTTTTCTCAGTTTTCGATCTATCGCAAGTTCCTTGATAGTCTCATAAACAACATGTTCTGCTCCAACTCTGCGGGCTTCCTCATTTTCAATGCTGTTGACATCAATCGTTGCATAATCCGGGGTAATATCTTCCCCTTCAATAACAACTGATGCTTGCTCACGAATAATTCTTTTTGCATATCTCCTGGCAAGACTCCTGATTGCCTTGGGATAATCAATAAGAGGTTTTTGGCCGGTAATAATTTCTTCGATACAATTAGCGAGATCTTTCCATTGTTCTTGGGGCAGATTAAAATCAACACCCAGATTCAATATAACCCTTTGCCGTGGTCCCCGCTCGGTCCGAATCGAATCGACTAGTTTATAGGTAAAGTATTTATGGCGATTCTTGTTATTTTTGTGATCGACCTTTCGAATAAACATGAAAGGTAATATATTAAAGAACTTGCCAAAGGTCAAGCCAAAAATGAATATTTTGTCACTACACTTGTTATTTTTTGCCTTAACCTATTGAAATAAAATGGGTGACTATCGAAAAATGGCCATATTTAATGCCTGAAATTGCAAAAAGGCACGAAGTTGGGTTAATGATGTACACGAAAATGAGCTTCTCCGTGACAATAAAGAATTCGGGCAGCAATAAAGGTTCCGGAACAATCCCTTGAAAATACAACAGTTAGAAAGATGGAGCCTCGCGCTATGGATGCAGGGCTCTAGCCATTAAGTAACCGGTTCGAGCAGCGTTGCATTCGCGGTTGGGTCTCCAAGACAGAGTCTCTTCGGCGAAGGGAATTTGTCCTGAGGAATTCGCGGGAGGGTAAACTCACAGCAGGACCTTCGACAGGCTCACGCCACTTATCTCTTTCTGGATTTAGAGAGGTCTTTCAGACTGGTCAGATCTCCGGAAACAAGAGCCTCTTTCTTGGCGCGTGACCACCTTTTGATTTGGGCTTCTCTTTTTCGTGCCTCGGAAAAAGTATCAAATT
>JAFDCA010000075.1 GCA_019313025.1 Deltaproteobacteria bacterium | reverse complement strand
TTTTTGCTTTTGAACGTGTTTTTGCTTTTTTCCGTTGTTCTCTCCATTTGATAAACAGGGTCTTCAGGCGATCTCCGGAGAAACGAGTCGTTTGCCAAAGCCGTTCACCAAATCGTATCAGGGAAAAGCCGGTGGCGAGAATCAGACCTATAAGCCATAAGAGAACCAGTATAATTGCACCACCAGCAACATTTGAATATTTTACTAGAAATGATTTTAGAGGAATTCCAATGATGCCGCCGGAAGAAAATTTACTTCCAAAGATGATAATATGGTTGTGATTGAGTGCCAGCAAGCTTCCGGTTGTGATCATTAGAATGATTCCGCCTATAATTGTCAGAATGATGGCTTTAGCGGAATGTCCTCCAAAAATGTGAAGACTTGTCAAAAGGAGTAGAATTGGAATCCAGAATGCCCCAATACCGAACAGTCCGATGAGAATACCTGCCAGGTGAGCGCCAAACAAACCAAAGAAGTTATGAATATCTCCGGCTGCCCGGGCATTATTGATCGAGGGATCAGCCGGACTATATGACAAAAGACTGATGAGTGTTAAAATAACGAGAAAAAAAAGTAAAATCCCAGTGATTTCTCTTCGCATCATTTTCACTTTTCTGGACGCTTTCTTTTTAAACAATCAAGCATTGATCATTAAAAGGACATAGAATGAAATCTATACTTCCAAAATAAACGCTAGTATAACCGGTCGGCGCTTAATGGTAAAGAAAAAATATTTTCTCAAGGCTTTTGATATTTTTGACCGGATTTTGCTGGTGCGATCCGAAACTTCAGGGCCTATTTCTTCGACAATCTCAAGAATAACACACTTTGCATCTTCCAAAAGATGCCCTGTTTCGGTTTCAAAAACGAAACCCCGAGAAACGATTTCAGGCCCAAAAATAACAATCCCGGTTTCTTCATCAAAGGCCATGTTTACAATAACCAATCCATCTTCCGAGAGATCTCGTCTTTCCTTGAGCACACTTCTTCCAACATCTCCAACACCTTTACCGTCGATAAGCACCCGGCCGGTAATTATTTTATCTTTAACTCTGCCGCCATCTTTGTCAAACTCTATGATCTGTCCGTTTTCAGCAAGAAGAATGTTTTCTTTTGCAATTCCGACTTGCTCTGCCAATCGTGAATGAAGAACCAGGTGCCGGTATTCTCCATGGATAGGAATAAAATACTTGGGCCTGGTCAGATTAATCATCAGCTTTAACTCCTCCTGAAACGCATGCCCCGATACATGAATCTGCGATATCTTTTCATAAATAACGTCGGCACCTCGCCTGTAAAGATCATTAATAATTTTGGCGATGGCTTTCTCGTTTCCGGGTATAAATTTAGAAGAAAGGATGACCGTATCTTCTTTTTTGATCTTTATCTGCTTATGTGTTCCTGCGGCCATGCGAGCAAGTGCTGCCATCGGCTCGCCCTGACTGCCTGTTGTTATAATGATGATTTCTTCGTCAGGAAATTCGATGATCTGTTCAATGTCGATTTCCGTCTCTTTCGGGATGTTGATGTATCCAAGTTCTTTTGCAATGTTTACACTTGTTTCGATACTCCTGCCGTTGAAAATTATTTTTCTGTTGATTGCCTGAGCGATATCAACTACCTGTTGAATTCTGTTAATGCTGGAGGCAAAAAGACCGATGATGATTCGTCCCTTTCTGCCGGTAGAAATCCTTCCCAAGGTGTCGCCAACCTCTTGATCGGAGATGGTATATCCTTCCCGTTCGACATTTGTTGAATCAGATAGGAGCGCAAGAACACCTTTCACACCATACTGTGCAAACTTGTTTACATCCGTGAGCATACCACCGACAGGCGTGTGGCTGATTTTAAAATCACCGGTATGGATAACGAGCCCTAAAGGTGTTTTAACGGCGATACCCACTCCGTCAACGGCGCTGTGGCAAACACGGATAAACTCGAGTTCAAAAGCGCCCAATTCAAGTGTTGATCTGGGAGAAATTTCATTTAATGAAACCGGCGCAAAAATACCATGCTCTTCAAGTTTTTTCCGCACAATTCCCAGCGTAAAAGGTGTTCCATAGATCGGCACATTCATCTCTTTGAGAAGATAAGGCAAGGCACCGATATGATCTTCGTGGGCATGGGTTAAAACGACACCTAGAATATTGGATTTTTGTTTTTTTATATAGTTCATATCGGGAATAACATAATCAATTCCCAACATATAGTCTTCTGGAAACATGAGCCCGGCATCGACGATAAACATAGAATCGCCATATTCGAATACCATCATATTAAGTCCAATTTCCCCCAATCCGCCAAGGGGTATTATTTTTAACATAATATACCGCTATTCTTTTGATTTTCATAGGATTTCAGAATTGTATTTCTGACTTTTTCCATAAGATCGTTTTTAGTCTTCCTGGTGTAATCTGATGAGTTTATGGGTTTCGCGATTTCAAGGGTAACATATCCGGGTTTAATTAACAGCTGTTTTTTGGGCATGATCCGTCCTGTTCCGTGAATAATGATCGGGATAATCGGGACACCGGAATCGACCGCCAGAAAAAACCCTCCCTTTTTAAACGGCTGGACATTGTTGGTACGGCTACGGGTCCCTTCAGGAAAGATAACGACCGACACGCCGTTCCTGATAGTTTTTGAGGCCGTATTCAGGCTTTTGATGGCAGATTTCCGATTGGAACGGTCAATGCTGATATAGCCGACTCTTTTCATGGCATATCCGAAAATGGGAATTTTATAAAGTTCTGCTTTGGCAAGCCATCTGAATTGAACAGGAAGATACGCCAGAAGAACCGGAATGTCGAAATTGCTCACATGGTTGGCCATGTATATATAAGACCGACTGGACTTAAGGTTGGAAAGGCCTTTAACGTTAACCTTGATATTGCTTAACTTAAGGATGCATTTAGCCCAGATTCTTGCGACTTTATGAGGGGTATTACCGCCGACAGTGACAAAGGAGACCAATATGGTGATGACAGACATAAAAATGGTCACAAGGATAATACCTAAAATAGTCATTGAGGCTCGTACCATAAGAATATCATTTGCAATCAGGAGGGATTAAGTTTTCATTAACGGTTGTCTAAAACGAGAATTTCAATTTATGTCATTTTATTATAAATTTAATATGTCTAGGAGGGGCTATGTTTTAATTTTTAGACAGTTAAATATTGAGTCGGCAATACGGATAAGCCAATTTCGTTGTTTTTCTGTGGCATAGCCCATGCAGTCACATCGAATTCTTTTCTTGGTGCGTATCAATAGCTCAAAGATTATCGCATTTGAGTCCAGTTCAACAGCAAAATAGAAAGGTTGACAGTCGGTATGTTTGGCCTGAACTTTGGTGAGGAAATTCTGATCGAGCTGTATCCAGTAAATACCTTTCACATCAGAGGGATTAAAATTTTCCTCCAAGTAGGCTTTAACCAATTCATAATCTTTAGACCTCAGCTCATCAATAACGTATTGTTTCATAAAAATACAATTATCACAGTTTGTTGTGTCATGCAAGATGAATGTTCACGGCGGTTTTAAATGCTTTTTTGAGCGTAATTTGTGTGCCTTTTATCGACGACCTCGATTTTTTGCAAGCGAAGTTACCATCATTTCTTTAAATTGTTAATGGTTCATGTGACCGTATCTTGATTGTCAAATCTGATGATGCTACGATGAAAAACGATGATGCCAGCTTTATATTTAAGTGATGTTACTTTGCAAATAGGTAGCGACTGGAACGTAGCATGATCTCATTTAACGCGTATTTGGTTACGTATATCTGTATCTATCTTATCAGCGCTGCTCTTAAAACTGCCCTTGAGCGTTTAAACATAAATTATGTTGAAAAATATGGCAAAACAGTTCCTGACACTTTTCAGGGAGTGATTTATGAAGAGGAGTTAAAAAATATCATACGGTACACGTCGGATAATTTTCGTTTTAAACTTGTTCGAACTATCGTCACTAAAAGTTTTTTTCTTTTAATTATCATTTCGGGAATTCTTCCATGGCTCGTTGATCATTTGGCAAATACAAATTTTTTACTGGCAGGCATGGTCTTTTTTGGCTGTATCGGATTAACAGAGGTATTGGTGGGCCTTCCTTTTGATTATTATCACAGTTTTGTCATCGAGGACAGATACGGATTTAATACAAAAACGATAAAAATATGGATTTCCGATCTAATAAAGTCCCTACTGGTAATGATCGTATTGGGCGGTTTGCTTCTGTCAGCATTGCTGCTGATGCTAAAATATTCAGGAATGAACTGGTGGATTTGGGCATGGGGTGTTTTTATGTGTTTTCAATTGCTTATGACGGTCATTTACCCTACGGTTATTGCCCCCCTTTTTAATAAATTTACCCCTCTTGAAGAGAGCCATCTTAAAACCGACATTGAGAAGCTCGCAAAAAAAGAAGACATCAAGATTGAGGGAATATATCAGATGGACGCGACTCGTAGAACGCGACATACCAATGCCTATTTTTCAGGCCTCGGAAAGGCCAAGCGGATTGTCCTGTTTGATTCGTTAATTCAATCTCACAGTCAAGAGGAAGTTCTGTCGATTTTGGCACATGAGATCGGACATCTCAAGAAAAATCATATTAAAAAACAATTAATTATAAGCAGCGTGGTGTCACTGTTTCTTTTTTTTATAGCATCAAAGCTGATAACATATTGCGTGATGTACGAAAGTTTTGGTTTTTCAAACACGCCGCATTATGTGGGCCTTTTTTTAGTTGGAATCCTGTGGGAACCCGTGAGCTTTTTCCTGTCACCCATTGGGATGGCAATTTCAAGGAAATTCGAAAAGGAAGCGGATTTTTATTCCATCGACATTATAAAGCGCG
>JAFDCA010000074.1 GCA_019313025.1 Deltaproteobacteria bacterium | reverse complement strand
CTTTTGGCGGGATTAGTTCACAACACCGTTCGATGTGCCTTTTACCAGCCGACGGATCAATAAATACAGCGACGAGCTTGAGCCGAAAGATTGCAAGCAGTGCGATATAGAGATCGGCAGACATTGGCTGAAAAACCAGAACTGTATCTCCTGCGCCAAGTCCTTCCTGGGACAGTGACGCGGCCGCCCGGCAGGAGGCACTTTCGATTTGGCTGAAAGTAAGGGATTTGATATTTCTCCGAGTCGGCTCCATTAAAGCCATCGAATCCGGAAGTTCTTTTGTCTGCGTTTTCAGTACTTCAACGATATTCATTTCCTTTTAGCTCCTTTTTAAACAGAGTGTATTCTCGTATGGGCTGTCCATAGTGTGCAGAAATCTTGCGGGATATATTGTCCTCTATCATGAAGGTATGGATTGCACGCGTGTAACCCAGATCTTGCGCCGCTGAATGACATCCGGCAAAAAGAACACTTCCCAAACCGATACCCCTTTGTGCGGGGTGGACGGCCAGGAGTTTTACGATGAGGGTATCGATGGTCTGTCCTTGCTCGGCCTGGAGATAGTTTGGGATGCCGAAGACCAACCCAATCGGAGAATCCTGATATTCCGCAATTAACACGAGCTCAGAGCGAATCGATGACTTCAGCGGAAGATACATGTTCATAAATTCCTGCTCGCAAATGGGCGTAAACAGGAAATTTTCGCTGAAGCTCAAAAGGCACAGCGAGTAGAGCTGGTGAAGTTCATCTTCGAAACGATCGAGGTTTATCTGACGAAATTTGATCCCTTCTTGAATTAAGCGTTTATTTAGAAGTTGAATTTTTGGCTGTGGGCAACTCAAATCGGTTGCCAGAGAGGAGTAATAAGTTTTGAGGGACCTGAAGCCGTTTGTCAAAAAATGCATCGGCCATTTGTCGGGATTATCCGGTTCGAGGAAAAAAATCGGCTCACGACCTCTTTTGGTAATCAAACGATACGGCCGCCATGTATTTCCATCCATGGGGCCGATGGCCTGCGAACAGCCTTTCAAAGCGAGACGCCGGCAGGCATCGGTTATCAGGATGGTTGCGGCTGATTGAGAGTCGGCCGCATAGTGACCGATCAGTCCCAAACATTCGTTGGGGATGGCGGGTGTTGACGTCCACCACAATGAACATCTGGCCCTTATATCGGCGTTGCCTTCCACGACCATCAAGTGTTCATCGGCACGGCGGGAAACGACCACATCCGGAGATAAATTACAGGAGCCGGGAGCTGAACAGAACAGCTCCAAGTCAAATTGGGTTTGAGCACGTATTAATTTCTGCATTGTTTTGCCTAATTCCTTTAAAACGGTATTATTGCCGAAGTTGAAGATAGGGTCCCGCCCAAAACAACTCCCGGCAGCAAGCTGCTGCGGAACCGGATTCGAAAGCGCATTAGAAATAATGAGATCGATAGACCCACTGTTATGACAGCCTGACCGATTAGTTCGGCGAGCGTGCAATCGATTGCACCTTTGAGAACCAGGAATCCGACTACGGGTATCAGAAGATTATCCAATCCTTTCCATCCGACTGCAGCTTCAACGATCATGAGCAGGAAGGCGAGTAGAAAAGCGATCAGAAGTATTTTCTGTGCGCCTAAATCAGTGAAAAACAACATGGAAATGTAAGCGCAAAAAAATGCAACCACAAAGAAGGCCAGCGAGCCTTCGATGGTTTTAGCTCCGTCCCGGGTTTCAAACTGCAATACACCATAAAAGATACCGACCAGAGCAGCGGCCGCGTCCGCAAAGGTTAGAATCATGATCGGGATGCAGTAAAAAAGAGGGTCTCCTTTAGATAGAAGGAATAAAACCGCGATGGTTAATGGAAAATAAATGTCGCCGGACGACTCCCGCTTAACTTCGCCAACGACCCTGCCGATGTTTTGTCTTAGATAGTTTAAATGCTTAATCGCCAATAGCCCCACGACCGAGGATGCGCAAAGGAGCAGCACGGGCCACGTGCTTTGAAAAAACCAGGGTATGCTGAGCGCAACAATGCCGCTTCCGATATGCATCAGCTTGCGACACCACTCCGGGTGTGGGGCGTGTCGTTTCTGAAAAATCCGAATGGCTCCCATCAATCCCGAAATTAGGATCAGACCCAGCAGAATTGAAATATACGGATTTGCAATCATGCGATTTCCTCCAAAATAAAATCGCTGTAGAAAAACGTTTTGTCACGCATGTGAAGCTCGCGCGCAAGCGAAGATAGTGAGTTGAGTTGATCTGCAAGATATTCCGGCCTCCGGCGCGGTACCAGCAGGTTCCAGTAAGCAAGTCGAGTCCCGCTGTGGCCACACACAATAAGCCTTTCTAATAAACGGTGATAATTCTCTGGGGACATATATTCAAAAATATCACTTAAATTGTAGCGATCGATCGATGCGGCATCCTGAGTCTCTAAGAAATCCTCGATGGATTGCATGCGCCATTCCAGCTTATCGATGTGTTTCTGGATCTTTTCAAAATTTTCAGGTCTTAATGCATAGGGAAGGGCGGTTTTGTGACACCCAAAGAAAATCCACTGGAGATAGGGATTATTTGCCGGGTTGAGCGCTGTCATGCCGTAACGGGCGCGTGCGAGAAAGCGCTTGGAAACATCCCCGTTGACATAATCAAAGAAATTGGGATCGCGCCCAAAACAACCCAGTATGAAACGGGAGAAAAAAGCCTTGAAGATCAATCGCCATCTTCGATTGTCCCAGCCCGTATTATAAAAGGTTTTGCGGTCCCGAGTGTCATTTAATTCAAACAGGCGGTTTATGCGGTCGATGGGATGGATAAGTGGAAGGACTCGGGTCCGAAAGAACCGGAAATAATTTTCAAGCTTGCCGGTATTGCCGATTCCCAACTCGATATCATTCGGTCGCTGATCCCAGAATTGGCGTGTATCTG
>JAFDCA010000073.1 GCA_019313025.1 Deltaproteobacteria bacterium | reverse complement strand
TCTCGAGGAAAAGGAGATACTCGAAAATGCTCTGAATGAGGCTAAGGAAATGCTGGGGGCTGACTCTGATTCAAAGGCAATTTACCATATTTCTTATGATTGGTTATCTATGCAGCCCTAAATATGTACATATTTCCTAATCAAGTTAATAACGAAGGGATAGAATAGCAGTATATAGTCAAGAAGAATATGGGATAAACAAAATGTCAAGAAAATGTTTAGTTTGCACTCACTCTGAATATCAAAAGATTGATGAAGCATTGATTAGAGGAGAATCATTGCGAGACATAGCGAGACACTATGAATTAGACAAATCGGCAATATTACGGCATAAGCAAAATCATCTTCCTGTTCATTTAATAAAGGCTAATGAGAAAGACGAGAGGCAAAGGGCCTGCAGTTTAGTGGAAGAAATCCACAGGCTTAAAAAAAAGGCTGAACGAATTGCCGAACAAGCGGAACAAAAAGGTGACTTTAGGACAGCTCTCTCCGGAATTAGGGAATTAACTCGAATAGTCGAAATCTTGGCTAGGATGCAAGGGGAAATTCAAAACCAAAACATCAACATCGTACTTAATACTAAATGGATTGAGCTTCGAACAATTATTTTAAATGCTCTGGATGAATTTCCAGAAGCGAAAATTAAAGTTGCGGAAGCAATTAAAAATGATATTCAATGATTTGAGATATGCACTCAATCCTGTGACATTTGTCTCGGAATGTCTCGGAATTGTACCCGATCCATGGCAGAAAGATGTACTTTTATCAACATCCAAAAGAGTGATATTAAATTGTTCCAGACAATCAGGCAAGAGCACTGTAGCAGCTATGATTGCCCTTCATCGTGTCCTGTTTTATGAAGGAACTTTAGTTTTATTAATATCCCCCTCCTTACGACAAAGCTCTGAACTTTTTCGAAAAGTGACAGATTTTCTAAAGAGACTCCCGACAATTCCCATATTAATTGAAGACAACAAATTGAGTCTTCAGCTAAAAAACGGTGCACGGATTATATCATTGCCTGGGGAAGAATCAAATATTAGAGGGTATTCCAATGTAAATCTCATCATAGAAGATGAAGCGGCGAGGGTTTCAGATGATTTATATCGTGCTATTCGACCGATGTTTGCCGTGAGCCAGGGAAGTTTAATTATGATGAGCACCCCCTTTGGGAAAAGGGGCCATTTTTATGATGAATGGCAAGATGGAAAGGGTTGGATGAAAGTTGAAATCCCCGCGAATAAATGCCTAAGAATAAGCAAAGGCTTTTTGGAGATGGAAAGAAAAAGCCTTGGGGATTGGTGGTATCAACAAGAATACATGTGCAAATTTGTTGAGACAGAAGATCAGTTGTTCAATTATGATGAGGTAATGAATGCGATTGACTTTGAACTCAAACCGCTCTCGATTTTATGATCCACATACTGAAACAATTTTTTTTCTTGGTTTAGATCTGGGTCAGGTCAAAGATTATACTGCATTAACAATTATTGAACGGCCTCCTGGAATACCTTTTAAATACAATGTAAGAAATCTTATGCGATTCCCGATAGGGACCAGTTATCCAGAAGTCGTAAATAAATTAATAAGCGTGACAGGGCATCCAGCTGTCCAGCCAAACTTATTGGTGATTGATGCTACTGGTGTTGGCGCGCCAATCGCGGATATGTTTCGCCAAAATAATTTATATTTTATTCCCGTAATTATTACAGGTGCAGATAAGGTTAGCAGAGATCAAAGGGCTATTCGTGTACCCAAGCGGGACTTGGTTTCGACTCTGCAGATTTTATTACAAACTAAACAATTAAAAATTGCTGGTTCCTTACCAGAAGCCCAAACTTTAATTGAAGAGTTGCTTAATTTTCAAATAAAAATATCCGCATCGGGTCATGACAGCTATGGAGCTTGGAGAGAAGGCGCACATGATGATTTAATTTTGGCCACCTCTCTAGCTTGTTGGGCAAGTGAAAAAAGATTGCTCCCAAAAGGTTTGATAAATCCAAGGCCCAGTTCCGGCAGAAAGCCTCTATACGTTGACAACTCAGCAACAGCGCATCTTTTGAAAAAAAGTTCACGATTTTTTGATAAGAACAAGACTTTCCGTTTTACACTTTTGTCCTAAAGGAAGGATCAGAAATAAGAATCATCATCCCAAAAAGATATAATATTTAATAAATATCTTTTGGAAATCTAAAACGTCTATAGGTGTTTTTATGCTTTCGATTTATAGCCGTAATCTAAAATTCAGCCAAAATGTGGATTGCGCAGTCTAATATATAATCTTGGAGAAACTGAATTAGCGGATTATTACACCTGTGATATAAAATAAGTATCACAGGTTTTTCAGAGATTCAAAAGTGCTGGTATGTCGGATATCTGGATTAGAACTTTTATCTTATTTCAGATTGCAGCGTCTCAACCAAATACTCAAACGGTGCCGGTGAAACACCGATGCCACTTTGAAATGGCTCGCTCAATGCGAGAACGAGATACAGCACCAGTCCGACGAATATTGTGTAAAAAGTGACGAGCACCATCAGTGGCGCCTGTGGTCTATAGACCCCGAAGCATGCCATGGTAACCAGGAACCCAAAGATGATGACATATAAATAAACCGGTGCTTTCGCTAGTGCGGCATCCAGACGGATAATGCGGTGGTCAGAAAGCGTATCGATGTCGGCCAAGAAGTAGGAAATCGCCATTTCTTGAACTGTCGTGGCTGGCTTCAAATTTAGCACACCCTTCGCCATCTGCGTTTTCAAATTCCCGACTCGCTGGCTGAGCCTGCCATCCGCCATTGCCGGCCAGTCATCATCGATTATTGCCTGTGCATAATCAAGCACAGTGGTTTGAATATCTCGGGTTGCCTCAGGGTCGTACAGCCTAAGAACCGCGAAGATGTCTGAGATGGCCACGGTCTCGTGCTGAATTGCCTTGCGAATTGTTCTCATCTCAATGATGACTTCTGAGAATGCCAATGCGAGCATTAGACTGACGAGCATACCAACTACGCGGAATAAACTGGTGGTTGAATCCTTCATGTCCTCGCGCTTGTACTTTGAAATGAGTTTGTAAGAGCTGATATAAACCACAAAGCCCGCAGCAACTGTGAAACTCATCACAACAATACAACCGGCCCAAGGCGATAAAGAAATTATGGAATCGATCATGAAGACACCCCTTCTTTGAAATTATGCATAATTCAAATATCAGCCAATTGCAGATTTATTGATCACAAGTTCCTCAATATTGCAGATATCATCTTTTGGCAATAAAAACCTGCAAGGTAATGTTGGGGCTATCTATGCCTTTTCGAGAACAATTTATATTAGATTTGCTGACGTAAGATGTAAATTATTATGATGATGGGTTCATAGCCGAAGTCCACACTTTGCAGTATTTGTGTAAATGGTCTAGAAATCTTAAAATGCATTATGAGTCGGATATCACAACCTCAAAAAAAGAACCAAGATTAGTGATAAGTTGGAAATACCCAGCGTTTTGTTGCTGTCCAAAAACCGTTGGTATATAGTCGATTGCGGCACTGGTAGCCTACCATTTGGGATTGGTTATATCAGGTTTTGAGCCTAAAGATCAGTTCCTGATTTCTGAACCATTTGAGACTCCTACCGGTCAACAGTTCCAATGAGCCGGAAACGGTTTGATCGGAGGTGCCAGTTTCCGGCGCGTGTCGCCGTCCAGCATCAGCTCTTCGCGAATCATTGCGAAGCACTATTGTGGGTGGTGCTCGCGCTCGGACATCTTTTGTTTTGGCTTGACCACCGGCAAGTGGGTGCTGGTTTCCTGAAGACTCTTTTTTTAT
>JAFDCA010000072.1 GCA_019313025.1 Deltaproteobacteria bacterium | reverse complement strand
ACATCTTGGGCATTGATTCATTTTTGTAAATTTATTTAATAAAACGAAAAAATTTGTATCATCGATGAGTTCCAGAAGTTTTGAAACTCCAAATGAGCAACTAAATATACAATCGATAAGTAGGGATAGTTAAATGTCAATTATAAAAGCCGAAAACCAACAAATAATTACCAATTATAACGAATAATTAAACAGAACCACCGATGTATGGTTTCATAGTTTTCTTTAAATATAGAAGCTTGAGAATATTTGATTAAACTAAAATTGAAATTAAGGCAGGGTTTTCGCTGGCTGATGAGAAACGGTCAAATATAAATAGAGGTTGGATTTATGTGAGGTTTCGGAAAAACACTTTAATCAAAATCTTTTCAAAAACCTCTCATCACCATCGCCGCAGCACTGAGCGCCAATATTATCGCAGTTAACATCAACTTGGAAGCTGGCTCCAATAATCTAATCGCACCTATTAACACAGAAATTGCAGCAGTTGCGGCTATCACTATCGCTGGAGCCATTATCCATGGAATCTTATCCGCCAGCGTTATTAGATGTTCCATGTTTATCACCTTTTAACCCTGCAAAGATTCTATGAAGATGCTGTAAGATTTAATAGCGATTTTAAAAAAGTGCGATATCGAGTTCTAAATCTACTCCTAAATCAAATTGAATAAAGAAATTAGAAATAAATGTCAAATAAAAATTATAAATAATAACATATGGTTATACAGTTATATGGCTTTGTTTTATTCTACAAATAAACAAAAGTGTAATACCTTGTATTAAATGGGGTTGCGTTGCATTTGCAACTCACTGAATTTATTTGTGGCCGTTATAAATTAATGGCTAATATTTACTTGCCTACATCTTTTTTCATTTTATGAACGGAGAGAAACACAACGGGTACGCCAATTGAAAAACGCTGAGGGCGTTATATACCAAATCGTATGCCGGAAATGTGCAAATGTGATCTTTCAATTTGAAGATCGGGTAAATTTAGCTTGATTTTCGCATTGGAATTTGAAAAGAAAAAGTACAAAAGACTTACACATTTTGGTGTGTAACAGATTGGCGTTGATTTTAAAATTATTGTAATTACAGAAGGTTATATAATAGGGTTTTTGACCGAATTTCAAGTCCGGCCTTCGGCACCAACCAAAAAAGAGAAACGGTTTCAGTATGTTACTGAAGCCGTTTCTTAATATGCGATTTTAGGCCTGATTTTCGCACCGTTTGGGCTGGATAACAGCCACCATTCAGGATTGTTCATCTTGGATTTTATAGCCTATTGAGCGATAACCTTTAAGTCGCCGATCGAACATTCTTGCCAAAACCGGCACATTAAAATCCACATAATCGTAGATCGCTACCTCTTTTTTGCTTTTGTGGATTCTGTGCAAACGACCCGCATATTGATTTAGGGTACCTCTCCAGGAAATCGGCAAAGTCAAAAATAAGGTATCAAGCCTTTGATCGTCGAATCCTTCTCCTAAGTACCGGCCGGTTGCGAGAAGTGCCTTCTCAGCCTCATCCGGAAGAGATTCAAGTGCATTTAAAGCAGTCTGTCGCTGTTTTTTCCCCATACCACCTTTCATAACAATTAGATTTGTAATTTTATCTTCAAGCAGACTCTTTAGTGTTTCAAGATGCTCTACACGTTCGGTCAGAATAACAGGAAAACGATTGTTTTTAATAGCGTTTATTACATCAGTGACAATGACTTGGTTGCGTTCTTCGCTTTGTAGCAAAGCTTTATAAATTTCATGGATGGCAGTGTATTGGTCTGCCTCAAATGAAGCGGGCATCTTAAAGTTCGTCTCTCTGACAACGACCTTGTGGACAAATGGTCTTTCTGCCGCCTGTTTCTTATCATCTACTTTGTATCGAACTGGTCCACAATTCATAAAAATAATTGGATGGTGACCATCTTTTCTAGTAACTGTGGCTGAAAGTCCGGTAACGTATTTCGCTTTGCACTGTCGGGCAACGATCTCAAAGCTTCTGGCGGAAACATGATGGCATTCATCCACAATGAGATAGCCGTATTTAGCCACAATATCGTTTACCACTCCTTTTCGTCCTAAGCTCTGAATCGTTGCAACATCTACAATGCCGGTAGGTTTTCGTTTTCCGCCACCAACCTGTCCTATATCCTCAATGGAGACATCGAGAAAAGCATTCAAACGATCGATCCATTGGTAGAGAAGTTCTTTTAAATGAACCAGGATCAAAGTGTTTACAGATCGCTTTGCAATTAAATAAGCTGCAACCACCGTTTTCCCAAATGCGGTCGATGCTGCCAGTACACCGGTATCGTGTTCCAGGAGAGCCTCAGCAGCCATCCGCTGCTCCGACCTTAATGTTCCGACAAACTCGGTTTTTATCCGTTCTCCAACGAACCTATCGTCGATAATTCTTGTCTGGACTCCCAAAGAATGGAGCAACTCGGTTACGTCTTCAAGACATCCTCTCGGCAGACCAATGTGTTTTGGAAAATCTTCGCAGCAATGAACAATGCGAGGTTTGTCGAATGTCGGGAAACGCATTGCCTGTGCTTTGTAAAACTCCGGGTTCTGGAAAGCGGCTAAACGGATCAATTTGTTTTTCAGTACCGGCGGCAAGCCTTCTTTGCTAACGTAAATCTGATTTGCAAGCACCAAATCAATTCTGTCCGGCAAAGGCCCCACAATCTTGATTTCGGGCTTTTTGCCGGATGGACTATACAGCCAGGGCGAAATATCGTCTTCATCGGTGCTGACAAATCTAACCCCAAGCACCCCACCCCGATAGGCAGCTTTATCCACGACGGATTGAACTTCTGCGCAACTCATATGTTGGACAGCAGATAGGTAACTCCATTGGTCAGCGTAAGGAAGGAAGTTCTCATCAACAAAGAGACTGTTTCCCTTTTCTCTCGGTTTTTTCTGCAAAGGAAGCGCAATCAGATTGCCGAAACCACCTCTTGGCAGAGTATCCTGACTGGGAAAAAATCGATCATAGGAATTGAATCCCATCTCAGGTCGAGTCTCCATTGCCTGGGTCAACATGAATGCACCCAATTGACGAGCGAGTTTGGCAGGTATCGGTTCCGAAAAGAAGATCCAGATGTGACCATCATTTCCAGATCTCGATCTTTCGAGTGCAGCAGGCAAATT
>JAFDCA010000071.1 GCA_019313025.1 Deltaproteobacteria bacterium | reverse complement strand
TTTGACACATGACAAATATGTTTAAAATATGTCAATTATTGCTTTTCACTATTAGCCTCGTAATTCTGTTCACCATTACGATTGTTATCGCTCAAGAAGGACTTCTGGATGGTAAAGTTTTTGTTGGTCAATCCATAGAAAAACATAGAAGAGCTTTTAAAGAAGACGAACTTAGGTTTATGAACGGTAAATTTCACTCAATCGTTTATGGTCAAAGAGGTTTTAGTGAAGGAGTGTATACAGCTAGAGCAGAAGAGGGTAAGATTTATTTCGAAGCCGAAAACGTAAACCCAAAACAAGGCAAAATTAAATGGCGCGGAATCGTTCATGGAGATTCCATTGAAGTGAATTACCGCTGGAGCAAAAAGAGTTGGCTTAGCAATACAGAAAAAGACTATTCGTTTAATGGGACATTAAAGAAATAAACGAAATACAAAAGCATCCTTTCCCTTTTCCATTTTTCTAATGACTTCAAATTATTGCATCGGCGGCGTCTGGCACGGTTAGATCGATTCGGTTACGTTGCCGTTTTGGCATGTGATAGCTTGCAGCAAGGAGTTTCATAATATGAACATTCTACTCATTTACCCAAAATTTCCTGATACTTTTTGGTCTTTCACATACGCTTTAAGTTTTATCGGAAAGAAAGCGGCCTTCCCGCCACTCGGTCTGCTCACTGTCGCGGCCCTCTTACCAGAGGAATGGTCCAAGCGCCTTGTGGACGTAAATGTGGAAAGTCTTACGGATAAAGACCTTTTATGGGCGGATATGGCCTTTATCGGAGGCATGGCAGTTCAGCGGAAATCGGCCAAAAAAATCATCGCCCGTTGTAACGCTTCGAATTTAAAGATCGTTGCCGGAGGACCTCTTTTTACCGCTGAACCCGATGAATTCCAGGAAGTGGATCATCTCGTGCTCGACGAGGCGGAACTCACACTGCCTGCCTTTTTATCGGATCTAAACAACGGACAACCGAAAAAAGTCTACAAGGCTTCCGGTTTTTGCGATCTTCGCAACACCCCGGCACCCTCGTGGAATCTTGTAAAAATGAAACGATATGCGTCCATGAACCTTCAGTTTTCCAGAGGATGCCCGTACAACTGCGAATTCTGCAATGTAACGACGTTATTCGGTCACCGGTCGCGTTTAAAAACACCTCAGCAAATCATTTCGGAACTGGACCGTATTTATGCTTCCGGATGGCGCAGCAGTATATTTTTTGTTGACGACAATTTTATTGGGAATAAGGTCTATCTTAAAAAACATTTACTTCCCGCCCTGATTGAATGGCGCAAAGATAAAAAGGGATGTGTTTTTTTAACGGAAGCCTCCATCAATCTCGCCGATGACCCTGAACTCTTGGACATGATGGTAACAGCCGGATTCGATTCCGTCTTTATCGGCATTGAGTCTCCCGATGAGGTCAGTCTTACGGAATGTCATAAAACCCAGAATAAAAACCGGGATCTCCTTGAAAGTGTCGCGATTATCCACCGTTCAGGGTTGCAGGTGATGGGCGGTTTTATTGTGGGCTTTGACAACGACAGACCTTCTATTTTCCAAAAGCAGATCGATTTTATTCAAAAGAGCGGAATCGTAACCGCAATGGTCGGCATGCTCCAGGCCCCTCCGGGAACCCGTCTTTTTGACCGGCTTCAGCGGGAAAGTCGGATAGTCAATACCTTTTCCGGAGATAACGTTGATGGAACAACCAATATTATTCCCCGAATGGGCATAGACAGGCTTTTAGCCGGGTATCAATCGATTATGAAACAGATTTATTCTCCTAAAAACTACTACCGTCGGGTCAAAACATTACTCAAGGAACTAAAGGCGCCTGAAATCAACCAGCCGCTTAATATTCAGCGGTTCCTTTCAATCTTTCGATCCGCTTTTTGGCTCGGGGTTTTGGGAAAGGAGCGTTTTCAATACTGGCGACTGATGCTCTGGACCCTGATTTGCAAGCCCAGACTGATATCATTGGCCATAACGCTTTCGATATACGGCTATCATTACCGTAAAATATGCGAACAATATATACTTTAAGTCGGGATGCAAGCGATTTAAAGTAAAGCGCAGAACCTATTGTCTCCAGCTCGAGTACTTCATGCAATGACGGGGAAGAACCCGTCGGAAAGGAAACATCATGCCAAAGAACTTAGAACCCAAGAATATTGACCAATTACTGGCCGAGGCCGATGAACTCATTCGACAGATTAATTCCGATGCCATCAACGACATGAAAGAAGAGCACCGCATCCAGGTTGAAAAACACGCTCAAAACTTGAAAAAAATCAAATCCGAGGTTCATGAGAAGATTGAGAAGAAAGGAACATCGGAAATAAGCTCCAGCGCCGATGGCATACACGAGGCAATCCAGGATATTGTGAAGTCCATGAAGGACTTGAAAAACTATCTTTTCTGATTTCAGTCAAACGCCTTTGAATAAACGTCGGCCGCTATATTAATTTTAAAAAGTGAGGCGGCTTTGCAGGCAGTGAGCTGTTCGGAAGTCTTATTGACATGATTTAAATTTTAAAAATGCATGGCACGTCATCTCAGAAAAAATACAGGAAATTGAAAAATGGCATCCAGTGGAAATAAAGACCCAATGGGCAATCTAATGGATAAGCTTCGTTCCCTCATTGGTCAGCATGATCCCCAGAAAACAAAGATTGCTTGTACCTTCGGACCGGCAAGCAAAACCTGGCCATTACAAATGGAGCCGACCCATGAATAAGTTCAAGCAACTCTGGAGCAAGCTACATTCGAGTCTTTGGTTCCTGCCTTCGCTGATTGTCGCGGGCAGCGTTGTGCTCGCGGTGGTTTTGATCGAAGCAGATTCCACAGGGAGCGATCGATGGCTGGCCCAGTGGCCGCGAATCTTTGGGGCAGGAGCGGAAGGGGCACGCGGGATGCTCTCCACGATTGCCGGTTCGATGATGTCCGTGGTGGGCATCACGTTCTCCATGACTTTGGTAACGCTGGCGATGGCTTCGAGCCAATACACCTCGCGCATCCTAAGGAACTTCATGCGCAGCCGCGTCACTCAAACAGTGCTCGGGATTTTCGCCGGGATTTTCGCTTATTGCCTGATCGTGTTGCGCACCATTCGCGGCGGAAACGAAGTAGAGTTTGTTCCGGGCCTGGCGGTGTTCTTTAGCGTCGTGCTGGCGCTCGGAGGTGTTGGCGTCCTTATGTTCTTCATTCATCACATTGCCTCTTCGATCCAGGCTTCCAACATCATTGCCTCGGTCGCCCAGGAAACTATGGGAACCATTGACCGACTTTTTCCAGAAAATCTTGGACAAGGGCCGACTGATGAAAATGATATGGATCAGGAGTTCCGGCTTCTGGCAGAGGCGAACTGGCACAACATTCCAGCCAGAAAAAGCGGTTACATTCAGAGCGTGGATAACGATGCGCTCCTGCACTTGGCGCGGGACAAGAAGACCATCGTGCGGATGGAACGTGGCATCGGCGAGTTCGTTGTCCAGAACACCGCGCTGGCCTCACTCGCTTTGGAAGACCCGCCGGACCAAGAGACGATTGCAACTCTGCAAGCAACTTTCATCATCAGCCGCCTCCGCACGGTGGAACAGGACGCGGCCTTCGGTATCAGGCAGATCGTGGATATTGCCTTGAAAGCACTCTCCCCAGGCATCAATGACACAACGACGGCTGTGATGTGCGTGGATCATCTGACGGCGATTCTGGCACGGTTTGCACCTCGGCCAATCCCCTCATCGTTCCGCTACGAGGAAGGAGAACTGAAGGTTATGACTATCGGCCCGACATTTGCCAGCTTGCTGACCGAATCGTTCGACCAAATTCGAAGCAACGCCAAGGACAATCTCGCCATCATTTTGCGGATGCTCGACGCTTTTCAAACTCTTTCCAGTTTGACGGCCAGCCCACACCGCCGGCAGGCCCTCCGCAAACAAGTACGATTGATCGTCGAACTGGCCGAGCGCACCATCGAGTCTGCCCATGATCGTGCGAGGATCGACACGCGGCTGACGCGCGTATGCAAAACACTCGAAGGGGGTCACATTCGTAAAGAATGATTTGGTCGTGAAATAGGCGAGCGTTATTCTTTCCCGGATGGAGCATGGGGGCTGAAATATGGCTATCCATAAGAAAAAGGTTCTGTACATAGCAACAGGTGTCATCACGCTTGTTGTCTTCGTGGGTATCATAGCTCTCATGCATAATATCAAAGGCTTTACACCGCAGATCGAGGCGGCCGCGTCTACTGCTCTGGGAATGGATGTCCGGATCAAAGGCAAAGTGGGCATCTCTCTTTTTCCGGGCTTCGGTCTATCGCTGAAGGACGTCAACGTGCGCAACAAAGGATTGGATGTCGTTACGATTGAGAAGATGAGAATAGGGCTGAAACTCATCCCCTTCGCGAGGTTCGAAATCAAGATAATCCGGGTCGGGCTTGTCAAACCTGTTTTCTCCATACTTCGGTCCAAAAACGAGATGTTCAATCTTGAAAAACCGGGGAGCCGGTTATGGGAAAAACTCCTTGCTGTGAAAAAGATATCCATCTCTCAGGGGAGCCTTGTTTATATTGATGAAAAATCCGGCGAGAAAATCGAAGTCGGTGACTTGGATTTGAGCATAAGAAGCCTTTTTCCCGGTGGAACGAACAGTTCGGAACCATTCAAGAACATCTCATTCACCGGGAATATCAGATGCAAGACACTCAAGATCTATAACGTCACCCTGATGAACCTCGTGATGAGAGCAGCAGGTGAAAAGGGAATACTCGATATCAACCCGGTCAGTATGAACATCTTCGGTGGAACCGGGAACGGAAGCATTCATGTGGACATGACGGGGTCGTCGCCTCATTACAGGGTAATCTATACCCTTAATCGGGTCAGGATCGAAGAACTTCTTCAGCAATATTCGCTCAAGAAAATCCCCCGGAAAACCATAGAAGGGCCGGTCAATTTTTCCGCGGACCTGACGGCAATGGGAAAGAGCGCAGATGAGGTGAAGCGATCGCTTAACGGCAACCTTTCTTTGAACGGGGAGAATCTGATGCTCTACAACATTGATATCGATGCTTTTATCATGAAGTACGAACGAAGCCAGAACTTTAACCTCGTGGATGTGGGGGCGTTCTTGCTCGCGGGCCCATTCGGACCGGTACTCACCAAGAGCTACAATTTTGCAAGCCTGTACGAAGAGTCCCAGGGCGGAAAAGGGATCATCAAGGAACTCATCTCGGTTTGGAAGGTAAAAAAGGGCATTGCCGAGGCGCTCGATGTAGCCCTTGCCTCAAAAAAGCAAAGGATTGCCATGAAAGGGGCATTGAACTTCATCAACGAGCGGTTTGTCGATGTAACCGTAGCGGCCCTCGATAAACGAGGGTGCGCCGTTTACAGCGAGAAAGTGCACGGGTCCTTCCATAAACCGCAGATCGAGAAGGAAAGTATCTTTACGTCAATTGCCGGATCCGTATCGAATCCGCTGGAGGATGCGTGGAAATTCATTCAGGGTAAAAAGTGCACGGTATTTTACTCAGGTTCCGTATCGCAGCCGGAGGAGTAGCTTCGATTCTGAAAGTGTGTGTCTATCTGAGTAAGGAAGGATGCAACGAGATGACTGCAGCGATGCATAAGTAGATGCACGGCGAAGGGTGTCAAAGTAAAACCAGCCTTGTCGTGAAAAAAACCGGCTGAAGCCAATCTAAAGCAAATTGAAAGGAGAATCGAATGTTGTGGACGATTGCTGTAATACTGGTAATCCTTTGGCTGCTGGGGCTTGTAAGCAGTTACACGATGGGAGGGTTCATCCATATCCTGCTGGTGATTGCCGTTGTCGTAGTGCTGGTCAGGGTCATTCAGGGACGGAGAATCACTTAGTCAACAGAATATCCTAAACCATATTGACAATATAAAGGTATGGGCAAATGAGAACAACTGCACTTCTTGCCATCATACTTATTGCTATAGGAATCGTGACCTTTCCGGCCCTCGCTTTTTCTCAATCGCCATGCCCCGGAATTCACGTGAAGATTCTGAACATAAGAAACAGTAATGGACCAGTAGCGTGCGCGCTGTTCGAATCGCCGGATGGTTTTCCTGCCGAATATCTGCACTCTGCAACCAATATCATGGTAATAAAAGTTCGCGATAAGCAGGCGCGTTGCGACTTTTTAGACATCCCGCCGGTAACGTACGCGCTTGTCGTCGTTCATGATGAAAATATGAACAGCAAGCTTGACACTAACTGGCTGGGGGCTCCAACGGAAGGCTACGGTTTTTCAAACGACGCAAAAGCCATGCTCGGCGCACCTTCGTTTTCTGCCGCCAGCTTCCCCAACGACGGAAAAGGCATGGAGCTGACGATCAGCCTGAATTATTGAACGCCCATTATATGATTACAGAAGATTTATACTCTTAAGGGGAAAAAAATTGATCTGGATCAGCAAAATCGTCCCGTATGAAATTGTTCATTAAATGGTAGAATGACTTGAAACAAGGAGAAAAAACATGAACTTTAAACTGATACTTACCATAGCCATGGCTGGAATGGCAGTATTATTTATAATCCAGAATGTCACAGTTGTAGATATGAAGTTTTTATTCTGGACGCTGTCGATGTCCAGAGCATTGTTGATGTCCTTGATTTTGTCAATAGGAATTATCCTGGGCTGGTTGCTGCACAGCTACTTCAAAAGATCAAAAACAGTGGGTATGCAAAACAAGTCGCTGTAACCGACAAGGCACTCGCTTGATATTTCCGGCAGGGAATACTCATTATTCAATTAGCTTAAAAAGAAGAGCTAAAAACAACCCAAGCAGGTGGATTCGAGATGGAACAGACATTGATAAAAACCATTGAGCTCAGTAATGGTTTGAAATTGCACTTTTATGATATTTCCCGCAAACTGGCCGGCGACCGTTGGTACGTCGGATTGATTGCGCGGATCGATATTCCACTGATCGATTCGCTGCTAACAAATCAACATCTTTCGCATTACAGTGTTGAAGAAATTAGGAACACGTTAGGGGAATGTGTTCGTTTCCAACAGAAAAGGGAACGCCACTATATCGACGAGCGGGAAAAAGATGGCTTGTTGAACGACTTAATGGATTCTTTTATCAAAAGAACGTTAAACTATCTTTCCCTTCCTGACTTCCCGGGCAAATATATCCTCAAAGAATTTCAAACCTATCGGAAACGGAAAAAATGGTACCAAAATGTTTGATTGCCCAATTGAAATTAGATTAAGAGACACCCGTTTTAATCCGGTTGTTAAACCAAGATGACAAAGAGGAGTTGATTTTCCTAACCGCTCAAGCTTGAACCAGGCCTGCCGAACAGCAAATGACACCTAACAAAAAAAAGAAGTTTTCAGAAATTCCGGTGCTTTTTCTTTTCCCTGTATTATGGTTTACCGGAATAACTTTTTAAGTATTTAAAAAATTCCGAGTCTGTTGAAAGCACGAGAGAGCTTTCTTTATCAAGGGCATCGCTGTATAGTTCAAGTGTTTTGACGAATGAATAAAATTCAGGGTCGACGCCGAAGGCTTCAGCGTATAGCTTTGTTGATTCAGCATCGGCCTTCCCTTTTATTGCCTGTGCCGTTCTGTAAGCTTCGGATGTGATTCTCTTTAAATCTCTTTCCTTTTCACCCAGTATCTTTTGGGCTTCACCTTTGCCCTCTGATCTGAACTTTTCGGCAATCTGCTTCCGTTCCGCAATCATTCGGCCATACACCGAATCCCTGACCTCTTCCACATAGTTTATTCGCTTTATCTTTACATCGACCAGCTCAATACCAAATTGCGCCAGCTTTGGTTGGGCCTGTTCCAGTATTTTCTTGGTAATATTTTCCCGACCGGTTTCGATCTTGTAGGTCGGCGTTTCTTTGATATCTTCAAGCCCGATTTCAAATGTATCCATTTTCCGGTTGCTCTTGCGAACTGTTTCGATAAGCCTGTTTTCAGTAATAAGGTTTCGCACCGCAGGATCAATGATATCGTCAAGCCTTCCCTGAGCACTTGTAGTGTTATTGACCGTCTGAAAAAATTTTATTGGATCAATAATTCTCCATCTGGCAAAGGTGTCCACCCAGATATAGGTTTTATCCAAAGTGGGAATCTGACCGGGATCACCATCCCATTGCAGGAGATTTTTTGGAAAATAATTGGTGTTCTGAATAAAGGGAATCTTAAAGTATAGACCGGGTTCCTTCTTCGGGTTGCCGACGACTTTTCCGAATTGAGTAACAACCACCTGCTCTGTTTCATCCACCACATATGCAGCGGTAAAAACAAAAAGAATCGCAATAGCCACAACAACCAATATAACAAGTTTAGATTTCATTATTTATCACCCTTTTGCTTTCCCATATTAAGTAGAGGGAGAACATTTTTCTGATCTGAATCAATGATATATTTATCTCCAATTTTGGGGAGAAGGTCTTTTAGGGTTTCCAGATAGAGTCTTCTTTTGGTAACATCTTTGGCCTTTGCGTATTCCGCATAAAAAGCTTTAAATCTGGCAGCATCGCCCTTGGCCCGGTTAACCCGGTCCAACGCATACCCTTCAGCAGCTTTTATGGTTCTTTCTGCTTCACCCCTGGCCGCAGGAATCGCCTTATTATAATCCTCTTTGGCCTGATAGATCATTTTTTCCTTTTCCTGGGTGGCTTGGTTCACTTCGTTGAATGACGGCTGTACCGGACCGGGAACATTGGTCTTTTTCATCTCAATGGTCACAATATTAATCCCGGATTCAGCGTTATCCATCTCAACCTGCAAGACTTCCCGCGCTTCAATGGCGATCTCTTCTCGCTTGCTGATCACTTCGTTGATGCTCCTGTCACCGACGACGAGCCGCATGGCCGCTTCTGACATGTCGATCAGGAGTCTTCGAACATCATGCACCTTAAATAAAAAATTGTAGGGATCCTTTATGCGGTACTGTACAATCCACGGGACCAAAGCCACATTTAAATCTCCGGTCAACATGAGGGCCACATTTGTATTCTCACCGCCGGCAAAGGTGCGACTGCGGGTATCTGACCGGAGAGAACGAAAACCGAACTCCTCTTTATATACCCGGCGAACTTTAACTTTTGTCACTTTTTCAATTCCGGAAGGCAGCTTGAAATTAAGACCGGGTTGACTGGTTCGTACATACTTTCCGAATCGTTGGACAACGCCGACCTCATCAACTGCAACCGTATAGAATGTGGAAGTGCCCAAAAAGATAAGAGCAACTAGAAGAATTATAATAGGGCCGCCGGGCAGTTTAAACTTTTTGAATTTGTCGACCAGTTCATCCATTTTGGGAGGAGTTATCCCTCCATCCTTTCCCTCTTGCTGTTTTTTAAGTTTTTCCCAATCCCAGTTCATAGATTTCTTTCCTAATAGTTTGTTTTAAAATGCTTAAATCTTTTATTATCTAAGTTACCAATCCATTCAAGTCAAGTAAAAAGCAATTTATATGGAAATTCCCATTTCTAAATGGCGATCATTGATTAACCTATAGAAAATTTCTTTCGACTTTGTCTAATTGATTCTTGACAACCGAATATATCACTTTATAGTTCCTTATTATGGCAAAAAGTAAAAAAAATAGCGAATTTGTGCCCATCGGGGATATTATAAACAGTGTTTTAAAAACCTGTCGCCATGATTGCGATGAGGAACTAACACAAGTTTGGAGTCTGTGGGAAAGCGCTGTGGGAAATGTCATTGCAAAAAATACCAAGCCGGAGGCTTTCAGGGGAAAATTACTCTTGGTCCTTGTAAACAGTGCCCCTTGGATGCATCAACTTCAATTTTTGAAAAAAGATATCATAAGCAAAGTCAACCAAGCCTTAGGGAAAGAATTGGTACAAGACATAAAATTCAAAATCGGACCGGTATAATTATGAAGAAATCACTAACTACGGATTCCTTCTTTAATGGTTGTATACATGTTAAGCAAAATCGGTCCGGCTATCGTTTTTCCATAGATGCTGTTTTACTGGCCTGGTATGCCAATCCAAGCCCAACAGATACCGTGCTCGATTTGGGTACAGGTTGTGGCATTATCCCTATCATACTTGCGTATCGTAATCCCGAAATCAAAATTTTCGGTATCGAGGTGCAGACGGAACTCGCCGATATCGCAAATCTCAATATTACAAAAAATGGTATGGAAGATCAAATTACCATCCTTTGCCGGAATATGAAAACACTAAAACATGAGGAGATTTCCGGCCCCGTGGATCTGGCCGTTAGTAACCCGCCTTTCAGAAAGTCAAAATCCGGCAGGCTCAACCCGAATCAGCAGCGTGCAATCGCCCGGCATGAAATTAAAACAACGCTTTACGATGTCGTTGAAACTGCACGCAGGATGTTAAAAACTTCCGGAAGATTGGTCATGGTGTATCCTGCCGGACGTATGACGGATATTCTCACCCAGATGCGCATTTCCGGAATAGAGCCAAAGTCGATTCGAATGGTTCATTCAGGGAAAAAAACAGAGGCAAAAATGATTCTCGTCGAGGGAAAAAAGGGGGGGAGTTCAGGCCTGAAAATCGATTCACCTCTTTTCATATATAGTGAGAACGGTTCATATTCTGATGAAGTTGAAAAAATATTTAAGCCCTGATCCAAAAGGTCATTAATATAGCCTATTCATCACTTGGCCGGTAATTACTTTTGGAAAAAAATAGGTGGCCTTACGAGGCATAATTAGACCTGCATTGGCAATATCGCGAACCTGCTGAATTCTTGTTGGATTAAGTATAAAAGCAATGTCATATTTTCCGGCATAGACACCGTCTATGGCCTCTTCAGCAATACTCGAATAGCCGATCAACCGCTCATTGTCAAGCCTGGCCTGATCAAAACCCAACACCTCCATAAAAATAAGACGGGTTAACACCGTCACATCAATATTTCTAAGCACCTCCGACAATTCACCACCAAACATATTTTCCATAACGTTGGGTTTAAGTATTAACAGATAAAGTTCCAGGCGATCTTTCATGCAAACGCCGATACAATGCTTTGAAGTATTCGATTTTAAAATCGAGATAAATTGGGATAAATTCTCCTTGTGTTGGTCATTATGGTAAGGGATTGTTATAATGTCAAAATAATCTTCGGTTTTACGGACTAGAGATTCTCTTGCTTCCGTTGGAACTTCTTTTAGCATACGGTGTGCGGGAAGAATAATAAGTCCCGGATCTTCCATGCTGCAAAGATACATCATGACATAATTTGCTGGATGATTGCCGTTGAAATTAGAAGTACGGGATGACAACCAATCTCTGTAATTAAGGGCTGTTTCGTATCGATGGTGCCCGTCAGCAATAAAAATTTTTTTATCTTTAAGGGCATCGGAAATATATTGGTGAACCGAGTTATCTGTGATTCGCCATAGCCTATGTTTTTGGTCATTTTTGTCCGTAAAAACAATATCCGCTGATTTGTCAAGGATTGCAAACTTTAGTTTATTATAGATACGATTGTCTTCATCGGAAAACAAAGAAAAGATTGGGCTGAAATTGGCGTGGCATGCTTTCATCAGCTCAAGCCGGTCCGATTTTACCCTGGAAAAGGTTTTTTCATGAGGTAATATAATGCCCTTTTCAAATGGCTCAAGGCGAATCAGGGAGATCAGACCATAGCGTGTCACCCGATTCCCCTCAAATAGAAATTCTATTGACGTCAGGTAAAATGCCGGTTCTTTATCTAACAAAACAATGTCATCTAATAACCACCTGTTTAGACATTCTGCAGCTCGGGTATAACGGTTGTCAGCAGGTGTATCATTTTCGGTAATTTTGCCTAAAGTCAACCTGATGATATTCTGGGGATGGCGTTTATAAAATTGAATCTGCTCCTGTTCGGAGATAACGTCAAAAGGAGGGGCCACAACATCTGCCAGATCAGTGATCTTACCAGTATTATAGAGAATTCCCTTAAAAGGAATGACTTCGGCCATGTTTAACAATTCCTTTTCGATACATTATTTTTTTAACCTTTAAAAACAGAAAAAATTGATACTATAAAGGATTTTGTTATTCAAGGAATAAAACGCTCGGTCTTTACAAAAAAATAGATTCATCAAAACTAATTTTAATAACAATAACTTTGTTAATTTTTTCTATCTAATGTCCACCATAAATGAGGATTTTTAATAAACTACCCCGCCGCAAGCAGCGGGGTATT
>JAFDCA010000070.1 GCA_019313025.1 Deltaproteobacteria bacterium | reverse complement strand
GAACATCTTCGAAGTATTTCAAAATAAAATCAAACTACTGGACGATATTCTAAAAAGCCATGGACATGTTTTCTTTTACGCGCTTTTGTTTGCGAGTTTTTGCAGATCTCAACGAAATTATCCGGCGGATGAAACGGAATGTTATTCTGACAATAGCTATAACTATCATTAAGGTTTAAGTTTCGCGTCCTCAAATTTTAGCAACGCAAATACTGTGCAGAAAACCGAAAATATTTTTAAGATAAAATAATACGAATGCGATTGAAAATAAGCTGAAGAGAGAGGTATAAGGGAATGGATTAAAGAGGCTTAATTCTAATTTTACTGCCGTATTTATCTCGATCAAGATCCCAGTCAGAGATGTCGCTCGCGTCTTTTGGAATGTCTTCCTTTATCAGAACATTTTTCTGATTGTGGTTTAGCTTAAGCGAAGAATAGATTCCACTAATTGTTGTGTCAGCAAAAATGACATCACTCACTTTAATTTCGGGAATTCCCTTTTCTGAAGTTGACCATTCAACAATTTCAGATATTTTTTCTCTTAGATCCTGAACTTCTGTTTTTGAATCTATGATTTTTTGATTAAGATCATTGATTTCAGTGGTAATTTGATCCTGCTTATTAAAGAGGCTTTCCAGTTTTTTTTCTCTGTTTTCTATTTCTAAATCCAATTCAGAGAGCTTGGTTTCTAAATCTTCGTATTGAGATTTATCTCCTGTTTCTTTTCTTTTTTCTATTTCTTCTGATAATTTTCTTCGTTTAACAACGGCACGGTCTTGTACTTGGGCCATATCAGCGATCACTTTTTCGATGATACCCGGTTCATTTTCGATTTCCTTTATTCGGCGAGAATACTCTTTCTGTTCCTGTTTTTTTAGCGGAATAATTTCCTTTAAGGCATCGATATCCTCTTTGACTTTTTCATCGTATCCGACACAAAGCTTGCAAGGTTTTGATATTTCAGATCCGATCTGGATGGCCCGTATCCCCTTTTTTGCTGAAACCCTTGAGGATAAAATAGGACCATCTTTGGCAATACATGCACCGCTGGTATTAATTTCTGAATCGATAATTTCTTTCTCTACAAGGACATCGCCCAATACCTCAATGTCCGACTCATGAATATACATGGCGCTGATTCTTCCGCCGCCTTTTATTTTTGCCCCAATAATTCCCCCGTGAACACTGATATCACCGTCCATCTCTATTTCAGCCTTGAGTATCTCATTTGCCTTAAGACTGTTACCTCTCACACGATATCCACTCTGAATAGCACCGATAACATCAATTTTACCATCGAAATCCACATGCCCGGTCTTCAAGCCCACGCCCCCTGAAATTTCGAGTCTCGGTGAAACGTAGATCTTGCCAACTGCTGAAATCTCGGGTATGCCATCGGTTTCTGCATAAATTTTAAGCTTGTCCTCGGTAATTGAAGTCCCTTTTCCTTTTCGAAGATTGATATCTTTGGGTTTTGAAACCGATAGATAACGACCATAGACGTCATGCCCTGCCGCACCTTCAACAGTCGGAATTTTTTCGGCAAGCAGATCTCCTTTTTTAATTTGAGGAAGATTTCCCCTGTCTTTGAAGTCTATGGTTCCTCCATCTTTTACAGTGCCAACTTTTAAGGGATCTGTATCAAAGTAATACTTAATAGAGGCGTCTTTACCTGTATCCGGGGGTTTGCCTTCCGCGATCTTTAAAGGTGATTCCAAATGTTCTTTGTTCTCCAGGTATTCCGATATTTTCTCGTCGTCAACTATCCCATACTTGAGCCCTTTTTCTTCGAGATAATCCTTAACATCCTGGAGGGTGAACGAAACGTTACTTTCTTTATTTATTGAAAAAAATGCGCTCATCTTATCTTCTGAAACCGTCAAATTGAAATAGACATCATTTATAGTTTTACGAGGGGATTCAGATATCTGAGGCGTTTCAGGTTCAGCAGTATCAATTTCCTCAAATCGTTGTTGCTTTCTAAGAATTGCATCACATTGATCTTTGGTCATTACATTCGATTCAACCAATATGTCCCCGATCATCTTAACGGTCTTGGTCTTTTCAAAATTCTTTTGTTGCTCCTTTAGAGCATGTTCAATATCCTCTTGAGTTGCAAATTCATTTTTTACAGCGATTATGCCGAATTTTCTATCCATCTTTCTTGTTTCAATCACCTTCTGGATAGAAAGAAGAAAATCCAGCTGGTTCTGAGACATCATCCCTTGTGCCACAAGGATTTCTCCTAAAAGTGTCTTCTTACCGGCAATCTGCTCCTCTTTTTGAATGGACAACGCCGCACGGATCTGTTCTTCGTCAACAAATTTGTATTTTACGGCCAATTTTCCTATCACCAAGTAGGCATCATCTTGGGAAATTGTATCAATATCTCCTTCCCTTGAGATCGAAGCGAGGGTATTTTCTGTTTTTCCGTTTTCAACGTCAAAATTGACTTCAAAAGAATTGCCGCAGCTTTTGCATGATACCATGCGACCTAAAAAAGTTTCGGGTGTCCGGTATCTGGATTCACAAGAGGGGCACATTGTGATTCTTTTTTTGTTTTTTTCCATTTTAATTCGCACTTTGATATGGGATATAGACAATCAAGCTTCTATATTGCTGTTTTAGATACGGATTATTCTCAAAAGAAGTAAGCAGAAATCATGCCAAGGAGTTCAAAACAGGTAAAAATCATAGGTTCGCTTTATTCTCTGTTCTTATCATACTTAATTTACTATCAAATAGGTATCATTGTAAAACATAAAAATAAGGTAACATGAGCATATTCGG
>JAFDCA010000069.1 GCA_019313025.1 Deltaproteobacteria bacterium | reverse complement strand
TTGGGCATATCCGGTTCCAGAACAAGGAGCCACCCCTTATGGTATGGATCTTCATGGGGTATCCCGGGATTGTCGTAAACCTTTTGATTTACCCTGAGCACCGTACCGGTTACGGGAGATTTGACCCCTGCTGTATTGTCATACCTTCCAAACAACACGCCGATCTGATTTTTTTTCAAGGTTGCCCCTATGGGCGGAAGATCCAGAAAATGAGAGACGCCGAAAAGTTTGACCATAAAATCATCAAATCTAATCCTGACGCGCCCCCCATACTAGAAACGAACCAAGAAGTGTCCCGGATGATAATAATAGCCGGTGGCCACTTTATACCCGGATGCCAATCCATATCTGGGCGGATCGCCGAGTTCTCCCATGTCGATTTCATCCAAGATCTGGTCAAACGCACAATGATAGCATTCATAGTTCATTGTACAGATTTTCGGGGCCTCCGCACGCCCGGTTAAGGTATGGCGACAAGGCCGCTCGGGACCATGATATTTCATCTTTAAGTACTTGACCCAACCCGGTTCTTTCAATTCGATTTCCGAATGAGTCCCTGAACTCAAGGCGCGCTGCATTCCGGCATCAAAGGGACAATTGTGACAGTCGAAAACATTATCGCATAATCGAAAATTGACAACGCCGGCTTTCATCCAGATACACTTATCCTCTTCCACCTGAAACCCAACCAGCCGTTTCTTTTCTTTATGCTTGTAAATGGCATTCATTTTGACAACCTCCTTCATCTTTACAATCGATAGCCTTTAGGATAGTCCGCATGCTCAGGCTTTTTATGGGGAAGCCTTTTTTCTTTTGGTTATGGAAGACAACGCTTCATCCCTCATTTGAAAGGTGTCCAGCGCTGTATATTTAATCTGCAATCATGATGCCAGGCATCATCGGCAAGTTGTTTTTACGTTATCCAATTGCATTTATTAGTTTTTTATTCAAGCTCACCGGTTGAAACAAAACCAACGGATTTGATATCAAAAACAAACGTGATGAAATTGGCTACACCTTAGGGCAAAATGAGGAAGGATATTATATATAAAGATGTAATATCAATCAGTTAAAACACTGTAGCTTTTGATGTCTCTGATGTAGCAAATGATTACACTATAATGAACGCCACTTAAAGCTCATCACAAATCTTGTTCTTTTATGGAAAAATATGAGATCAGAAAACCGGTTAAATTAACATATTGAAACGGACACTCAGTAGCAGAATCGATGCTTGAACTTGACATGATGATCTGCTCAAATTCATTATAAAGTTAAAGTGTTATAGATATTTAATCCAAATTTAACGTTGACAAAAAAGTCGGGGTGTGGTTTTTAAATGAACGAAATTTGATAACTATAACATGAGCATTTGATATGACAGATTACCTTTGTCCGGTTAAGAAACTATTGAACACGATTTCAGAAATCCCGCTCGGTCAAATTTCCCAATCCTGGTGCAGTCTAGAGGTGGAAAAGCTATTGGAGCTATTGGACGATATCTGCAACGGAAGGGGAAAAACAGATCACCTGACAATTATAATGGAAAAGGCCGGGCTGCTTGTGAAAGATGGTGCGGATAAGCTTTGTGTTGATTTAGGTGGAAGGGTTTCCGCTTTTTTGGAAAAATATAGGAGTATCTTCCTTAGCCATATAGAAGCCCACTATTGCCCCACCGGAGAATGCGTTACCCTTTCCGCCGCCCCATGCCAGTTGGCATGCCCCGCCAGCGTCGATGTTCCGAGCTATGTGGCGCTTGTGGGCATGGGACGATATCAAGAAGCATTAGAAGTATTAAGGGAAGATCTTCCGTTACCGGGTGTGCTCAGCCGAATCTGCATCCACCCTTGTGAGAGGGCCTGCCGGCGGGGAACCATAGATGAATCCATCTCCATCTGCCAGCTTAAACGTGTGGCCTTTGACAGTGCCTATGAAATGGGAATGCCCTCTCCCAAGGTCGCACCTTATCGATTCAAGGAAAAAATTGCCATCATCGGCAGTGGTCCGGCAGGTCTTTCCACGGGCTACTTTTTGGCAAAAAAAGGGTACAGGCCCACAATTTTTGAGTCCATGCCCGAACCCGGCGGCATGCTTCGGTGGTGGATACCCGCATACAGGCTTCCCCTTGATATATTGGCGCTGGAAATTGACTATATCAAGACCATGGGTGTTGATATTCATACGGGTATCACGTTTGGAAAAGATATCACCCTTGAATCGCTTAAAGAGCAAGATTTTCAGGCTATTTTTATTGGAATTGGCGCCCACAGGCCGATGAGGTTGGCCATTCCGGGGGAAACAGACTTTTCCGGGGTTCAAGACTGTCTAACTTTTCTCTTAAAAGCCCGTCAGGAAAAAGCAGAAGTGGGCAAACGGGTTATGGTTATCGGCGGGGGAAATGCAGCGGTGGATTGCGCCCGCACAGCCCTTAGAATGGACGTTGACGAGGTCCACCTGGTGTACCGGCGAACCAAACGGGAAATGCCTGCCCACGCCAAAGAAATCCAGGAACTGGAGGAAGAGGGAGCAATCTTGAACTTTTTACTATCCCCCATTCGTGTCCATGGAAAAAACGGCCAGGTGACCGGGCTTGAGTGCATCCGAAACGGAATGAGCAAACCTGATGCAACCGGTCGCAGACGCCCTATTCCTTTAAAGGGGTCTGAGCATATTATTCCGGCAGATACGATTATATGCGCTATCGGCCAAGAAGTGGATGCAGAAAGCTTTAAACACATCAACTATTTGGAACTCACCAAAAGACTCTTGGTCACCGTCGATCCCATCACCATGGAGACTTCCGTCCCCGGCGTTTTTGCCGGTGGAGATGTGGTTACCGGACCCGCCACTGTAATCGAAGCCGTTGCTTCCGGCAAAAAAGTCGCGGAAGCCATCCACAACTCTTTAAGAGGAAAATCCACTCCCGAATATACACTGATACCGGTCCGACGCCAACAGACTCAGGTCATTGAAATTTCAGCCCAAGAAAAATCTTTTCCTTCCAGACCTGTTATACCCATGGTGGACCTTGAAACCAGAGGGGGAAGTTTTCAAGAAGTGGAGCTTTGCATGTCTGTTAAAAGCGCAATTCAGGAAGCAAAAAGGTGCTTGCGCTGTGATATTTGCATCAGTTGTGGACAGTGCATCGAGGTCTGTCGGGACCAAATGGGCGTGGATGCGATTCACCTTTCTTATGTGGAAAGAAACCCGACCGGTGAAACGGATTTCGGTCGTCCGAGCAAACATTGTATCGGTTGTGGGTCCTGCGCCATAAACTGTCCGACAACGGCCATTACCTTGCAGGACAAAGACGGGATAAGAACACTTCGCATGTGCGGTGCCGAAATGGCTAGACACCAGCTGGTCACATGTCGGTCTTGCGACCAAGCTTATGTCCCAGAAAAACAAATGGCATTTGTCAAGAAACACCTGGCTGGTAATAATAAAGTCAAACATTCATATTTGGGAAATCTCTGTTCAGTTTGTGCCAGAAAAAACGCGGCAAAAAATCTTACGGGTCATTTTCTTGTTTACTAATTCCTTCTATCAGCTGAAAATTGATGGATTCGGTTCATGTTTCACTCCTTGAAATATCAAAAAAGCGATTTCGATTTAACGCTACCAAGAACATGAAAGGGTTTTAGATGGAAAAGGAGAAAATAAAAAAAATAGTGAGTAAACACCGGCATGAAAAGGCTGCTATACTGGCGATTCTTCATGAGATTCAGGCGGAAGACAATCAATTGGAAACAGAATCTCTCAATTATATCGCACAACTGTTGAATGTACCGGTGGCCAATGTTTATGGGCTGGCTACATTTTACACGGCCTTTAGCCTCGAGAGAAAGGGTGACACAAAAATCAGAGTCTGCACCGGTATTTCCTGCCATATCAATGGGGCGGATGAAGTGATTGAAGTTCTGGAATCCAAATTCAACCTTGAGATGGGTGAAACCACTTGGGATGAAAAATTCAGCCTGGAACAAGTGCACTGTCTCGGCTTATGCTCCATCGGCCCCAATGTTGCGTTTAACACCGACACCTATTCTAAACTCAACAAAGAAAGGATAGAGACCCTCATTGAAATCCTTCATAAAAGGACGGGGGATTTAAAATGAAAATAAAAACCTTTGAAGATCTTGATAACCTAAGAAAGGCCGGTTTAAAATCCCTTGCCCCAAAACAGTTGAAAATCAGCATCAGCATGTCTTCATGCGGACACGCTCTGGGAGCTGATATCTTATATCACACGCTGGTCAAAGAAAAAGAAAAGCAAGGGCTCAACATATCCGTAGGTCAAATTGGGTGTTCGGGGTTTTGCACCTTGGAACCCATGGCCGTTATCCGTTTACACGGCAAACCGCCCCTCCTCTATACTCAAATCACCGAAGAAAAGGTCAAACAGATTATAAAGGATGTTAAGCAAAAAAGGATTTCAAAAAAAGGGCTGCTTTGCACCATCGATGATCCTTTTTTATCCGAAAAGCCACCCCCTGAATTAAATGGAATCCCCAGCTATAAAGACGTATCTCCTTTTAAGGATCAGCACCGGCAACTTTTAGGGAACTGCGGCATCATAAACCCCTTGAGCGTGTCGGAATATGTGGCTTCGGGCGGATATGCAGCGCTGTATAAAGCGCTTTACCAAATG
>JAFDCA010000068.1 GCA_019313025.1 Deltaproteobacteria bacterium | reverse complement strand
CGGATGGGATGATCTACTCCACTGAAAAATCCATCAAGGAATTGGGAGACAAAATCGACAGTGAAACAAAAAGCAAGGTGGCAGATGCCATATCCGCCTTGAAAAAAGCCATGGAAACAGAAGATGTGGCTGAAATTAAGCGGCTTAGCGAAGAATTGACAAATGCCTCCCATAAACTGGCCGAGGCCATGTATCAGCAGGCATCAGCCGGCCAGAAACAAGCAGGTGGCGCCGAAGGGTAGGCGGATCAACCCGGCAGTGCAGCCCCTGAGGAAGACGTTGTGGATGCAGATTTTGAAGAGGTGAAAGAAGAAGACAAAAAATAAACTTTGCGAAAGGTATAATCCCGCGCCACTTCCCATGGCGCGGGTTTTTAATTGTTTTTTATTGATTCGATCAGAACCGACTCTATCGCGTGGAGGGAGGCAACCAATGGAAGTGAATAAAGTTCTGTGGCCCACCGATTTTTCAAGCAGCGCGGAAAAAGCACTGCCTTATGTAACCGATCTGACACAAAAATATCAGGCCGAAATTCATG
Source organism: Deltaproteobacteria bacterium (assembly GCA_019313025.1). The sequence goes on along the minus strand of JAFDCA010000068.1, from coordinate 3,845 downwards.
TCCTGTATGTCATCGAAGATATTGCCCATCACGAATCGTGGTACGGAGACTTCGACAAGGCCCGCGTCGACAAACTGATGGAACGGGCCAATAAAATGGCGCATGAACGCCTGGGTCAGGTCTGTGAAAAGTATCTGGATGGATGCCCCTTGTACATCAAGCACATCGCCGTCGGTGATCCGGCCCAGGAAATTTTAAAGCTGATTGACAAAGAAAACGTAGACATGGTGGTGATGGCCAGCCAGGGTGCCAAGGGGAATTTTCGTTTTGGCAGTGTCACCGAAAAAGTGTTAAAAAATTCAAAGGTACCCGTGACGACGATTCCGATCGATAAGGATTAAAGCCATCTAAACCACAATAACCATCACAACGATTTAAACTATCCTAATAATCTATCGGGCCATCACCCGCCCGATGTCTGAGGAAAGGCTGTATTGCTGTATAGATACTCCATCTTTTCCTTATGTTTCAACTCCTCGTTGGCCATCTTCGACAGCATGGTTTTTAATTCACTATCGGCGTGCATTCCGGCAAGTTCCGTGTAGAACAGGTGCGATCTGGCCTCCCGGTGGGACGCGATCAAATAAACATCTCCGCTGCTCGAACCGCTGTCGATTTCCGGCGCTTCCAGATATTCAGCGATTTTGTAATCGACAACATCGGCCATTCTTAAAGAATTTGACCCGTAATTTCCCGCGCGGTAGCCGACCAAAAACTCTTTGTGCTTTATTTCTTCTTTGGCAATAAACTCGACGGTGTCCTTCACACTCGCATCCTGCACCTTCTGGTGGATGTCCATATAGAAGTCATACGCCTCATCTTCCCTTTGAATCGCCATATCAATAATGTCGGCAATCGTTTTTTCCATTTCCGATCCTCCTTTTAAAATACTGGGTTTTGTTGTAGGGTAAAACAGGATTTTTAAAAATGCAACATTCAATCGCTTGGGGTACCCAATTATGAGCCAAAAAATCGAACTAATATCCGCAATCTTGGAAGCTTTCGAAGACGGTATTTATGTCATGAATCAGGATCTCAGGGTAGAGTATATGAACAGCGCCATGATGGCTGATTTTGGTGACGGCGTGGGTAAAAAATGCCACGAGCTGCTAAATCAAACTGAAGACAAATGTCCCTGGTGTCGGTCAGATGAGGTGTTTCAGGGTAAAACCCTGCGCCGCGAGATATATGTTCCGTTGGTCGACAAAACTTACTATTTAAAAGAAATACCCTTCGAATATGCAGATAAGACCCTGTCAAAGCTGAGTATTTATCGTGACATTACCGCAAGAAAAAAACAGGAGGAAATGCTCTGGGCCTCGGAATCAGAGTTTAAAACACTTTTCGAGCATATCGCGACCGGTGTTTTCATCAGCAGCAAGGAAGGCAAATTCTTGAACGCCAACCAGGCCCTGCTCGACATGCTGGGATATGACAGCAAAGAAGAGTTTCTGAGTATTGATCTGCCCACAGATCTGTACGTAAGACCGGAGGACCGGCGCACGTTCCAGGAAATGATGGAGAGAGATGGCCGTGTCATCGATTACGAAGTTGAATTCAAGCGCAAGGACGGCAGTACCATTCCAATTTTGTTAACCGGTCACGCGCGCTACGATCATCAGGGCAAAGTGATTGGATACGAAGGGCTGAATGTCGATCTTACCCAGAGAAAATTAATGGAAAAGGAGCTGAAAGAAGCCTATGATTTTATGAATAAAATTGTGCAGAGTTCACCCAATTCCACGATGGCGACGGATTTGAAAGGCAATATCATTATCTGGAACCGGGCCGCGGAAGAAACCCTCGGATACAAAGCCGGCGAAGTTATCGGTAAGATGAATATAGACAAAATATATCCGGAAGACATGGCTCGCAAGGTAATGCAAATGTTGCGGAGCAATGAATACGGGGGCGCCGGCAGGCTGAAGGCATACCCGATGGTATATGTCCGCAGGGATGGAGAGGTGGTTGAAGGAACCCTTTCGGCAGCCATCATCTATGATGCCAGTGGAACCGAAATTGCGTCGGTGGGATCTTTTGTCGATTTGAGAGAACGCTTGGAAATGGAGCGCGCCTTGCGCCGCACCCAGGAGCAATTGCTGCAATCCGAAAAGCTGGCGGCTATGGGTCGTTTGACTTCACAGATTGCCCATGAATTGAACAACCCCCTGTATGGAATTATGAACACCCTGGAATTGTTGAAAACCGAAGTATCGCCCCAGAGCAAACGACGCAAAATACTGGAAATGGCTCTTTCTGAAACCGTAAGGCTAAGTGAGTTGCTGCGTAAAATGCTTTCTTTTTCCAAACCGGATCAGGAGCAGCGGCAGCCGGTCGATATCAACACGGTCATTGATGAAATTTTATTGCTGCACGAAAAACAGTTAAGAGAAAACGATATCCATATCGCCACGACGTTCTCAGACGGATTAGGCCGGGTGAATGCATCCAAAGACCAGTTGCGCCAGGTTTTTTTAAATATGGTTGCAAATGCCCGGGATGCCATGGCCGGCGGTGGGACTTTGACTGTGACCACCAGCGGTGATGGCGAAAAGGTCATCATCGAGGTAACAGATACCGGCACCGGTATTAAAGAAGAATACATGGACAAAATTTTTGACAGTTTTTTCACCACCAAAGGCGAGGTTAAAGGTGTCGGCTTGGGTCTTTCGGTTTGTTACGGGTTTATCAAAGATCATGGCGGAGACATTGTCGTTAAAAGCGAGGTGGGAACCGGAACCACGTTTGTCATTACCCTGCCGGTTTTTTCTGACAACCCGATGGTGAAATAGTAAGAAGATGGGAAGGTGGGAAAATGGGGAGTTAAACTCTGATCAGATACTCATACCTTTATCCTTTGCCCTTTAACCTTTTCCTTCCATTATAATTCTATAATAATTATAAAATCTATAAATTTTCCATATTCCTCTGCATCCTATTCCTATAATTCTATTAATTTCAGTAATATATATTTTTTTTGGTTTTATCGAAAAATTACTTGACAAACTTTTTTAACTATAATAATTATAATAACTATAATTACTGTATTCAAATAAAAGGAGTCAGTCATGGAGGACGTACTCACCGTTTTTAAAGCCGGGCAACACTGTAATGTGTCTCCCAAAACCATCATCAACTGGATCGAATCGGGGCATATCAAGGCTTACAAGACTGTGGGAGGCCATCGCCGTATCAACCGGACGGATCTGGTTGCGTTTATGCAAAAGCAGGGAATCCCTATTCCAAAAGACGAACCGACGGAAGGGAAAAAAAAGATTTTGGTGGTGGATGATGACCCCATTATCGTCGAGACCATCGTTCAGGCCCTGGAAGAAGATGAATTCGATTATGAGGTGATCTCTGCCTCCGACGGGTTTGAAGCCGGGCTGCAGGTCAACCATTTTGCACCAAACCTGCTGATCCTCGACATCATGATGCCCGACATCAAGGGCTATGAAGTCTGTAAAAAAATTAAAGAGAATCCGGATACCCGAGATACCAAGATTATCGTCCTATCCGCTTATCTGGATGAAGATAAATTCAAGAAAATGAAAGAAAATGGCGCCGACGCCTGTTTTTCCAAGCCCTTACCGCTGCCGCAGCTGAAAGAGGAAGTCGCTCGATTGCTGGAACTAAAGAAATGACGATTGTCGAATGAAGAATGAAGAATGAAGAATGAAGAATTGTGGAATCGCTTCGCTCTGTCTTTTTATTTGACTTAAAAGCGTCTAAATCTTTTGGATTTTTAAGCTGTTGTGGGATTTGAGGTTGAAGGAAGCTGAAGGGTCCCCGGCATATGGTTTGCTAATCTTCTTAGCTTCTAATCTTCTCAAATTGTCATTCGT
>JAFDCA010000067.1 GCA_019313025.1 Deltaproteobacteria bacterium | reverse complement strand
GATTTGTCGGGCTGGGGCTGGGTATACTGTTCGATGACATTCAAGTACATGGTTTTTGGATATAAGCCTGTTAAGGAAAAAACATTTTCTTTGTTTTTAACAAAAGATACATGGGGGATGCCGCTTACGCGAAAGGTATTTGAAAGTTCGCGGTGTCGATCAATGTCAATCTTGTAGATTGCCACCGTTTCCCTTTTTTCCTTGGCAATTTTTTCAAGGATAGGGGCAAGTTCTTTACATGGAGGACACCAATCCGCATAGAATTCTAGAATCAACAGGCGTTCGTTAGATATTTCAAGGATTTTATTTAGCTGGTCCAAATTGTCGATGCTGGTAATTATAGAATTGTGAGCCTGCGCTGTTGCTTTCTCGTTGGTATTATTTTTGCATGATACAATACTTAAAAGAAGAAAAACGGCCACAACGACTGTGAAGGGCTGGTTGCGATAAATAATGTGTTTTGATTCTTTTTTCATATGATAACAATCATTTAAAGTCTTAATATAATTATGGATGAGTTTAAATCAAGTGTTTTAAAAACTAAAGATATTCAACAATGGTTAAATTTGCAAACAAAAAAGGTCGGCTATCTTGCCTCTAAAAGGTTTCAAGTTTTTAACATTTATTTTTTCTCGGTGCAATAAAGTGGAACAGGCCGGGTAAATTTTCTAAGGTAAACTCATATTTAAAGTGATGACACGAATCGGCAAGCGTTGTTTTTTTATTGGGATCTATACATTTTTATGTATTATGACAATGGTGGCGACACCCCTTTATGCCGACATCTATGTTTATGTCGACAATGAAGGGGTGCTTCATTTTACGAACGTACCCACTTCATCCAAATCATACAACTATAAGGTTTATATCAAAGAAACTCCTAAAAAACCGTTAGAATTATACAATGAAAATCTGTATGATCATTTTATTTCAGAAGCATCTCATACACACGGCGTTCCTTTTACATTGCTTAAAGCGCTGATCAAGACAGAGTCGGATTTTAATCCGACGGCGGTTTCAAGTGCCGGAGCGAGAGGACTTATGCAACTTATGCCGGAGAATATCAAAACCCTTAAAATAAAAAACCCTTTTGATCCAAGGGAAAATGTAATGGGAGGTACGCGGTACCTAAAACAATTGATCAATCGGTTTAACGGAAAGCTGCCGCTGGCACTTGCTGCTTATAATGCAGGTCCAGGGGTTGTGGAAAAGTACCAGCGAATTCCTCCTTTCCAAGAAACAGAAAATTATGTGAAACAGGTGATGAAATATTATTCTCTTTTTAACGAGAGTTAGCCGCTCAATGAAAGATCAAATCTTTTTCTACAACGGTTCCCTCTTTGATTACAGCCTGGGTTTTACTTTTGTTTGTGATGACCACCCTTCCTTTGATGGTAACATTATTTTTAAATCGCACATCTCCTTGAATGGTGAGTGATTGGCAATCCACCAGCGAAGGCACACCGCTGGAAAATCTTTCATCAAAAAGATCTATTTTTCCGTAGTATTTTGGGTCAAGATGAATCTGGATGGTCTTTGATCCGACATCCGGATTCACTATCAGATGGCTTTCCTTTGAAAAGATAAACCGGTTGGACCGAATCGATAAAAGATCATTACATTTTTTAACCGGCAAGAAACGTGAGGGTGGAACTTTAATGACCGTGGCACCTTCAAAGAGGGAAATCGCAGCACCCATGGCTGTTTCGATTTGAAATACCTTTGGGCTGTTTTCATCTCTTGGGTCGAGAGTTTTGGGATTGAGGATCATCGGGAGTTTCACGGTTCCGGTATTTTGGATCAGCTTATGGACAGCTTCAAGATTTATCCAGATGCTGTTTGTGTTGAAAAATCCGTAAAGCGTTATGTCTCTGAAGGCGCTCAGTTCATTTTGCGGGCACTGCGCCGATTCACGCAGAACCAAACGCCCGTCTTTATACTTTGCGATATGTCCTCCTTTTACGTCTGCTGGGGTTCTGGGTGCCACTTCCATCATAAAAGGGAAGCCCTTTTCGACAAAATATCCCAGAATCGATTCATCGAGTGTCGCTCCCAAATTATCCGAATTCGAAATAAAAGCATAACCAATTCCTTTATCAAGCAGCGCTTTTAATACTCCGGAAGTATAAATGGCCGAATATATATCGCCATGTCCAGGAGGATTCCATTCCAATTGAGGATTCTCGGGCCAGTTGGCGGGTGTAAGGTTTTGCTGAAGGATTTTTGGGAATTTATTCTGGAGAAATAAAAGCGGTGAATCTGAAGGTTTAATTCGAGCCAACGCGTTAAGCGTGCCTTCATGGGTGTTGAAACTGTTCATCAGCGCCAGTTTTACCTGATGTTTTTCCGCCTGATTTAATATAATTTCAAGAAAGGTTTTTCCATTTTTTACTTCCAGAAGAGACTTTGCCTGTGTAAGTCCCATACTGGTGCCAAGACCGCCATTGAGTTTTATTATAACAGCATGTTTCAATACATCCTGTCCGAATTTGGCATATTTTTTTATGCGATCGGCATCTTCGATTTCATTTGAAGGGATCGGCCGAATGTCTTTGTTTGAGATAAGGCCTGTTTCACCTGAAAGGACTTTTTTATAATAATAGGCAAACGTATCGATGACGACTGGGTGAATACGTTCACTTTTCATCTTTGATATAAAAGACGGAAGGTGTTTGGGTGTATCTGAATTTTTCATATTGCGTATTAGAATTTAACCTAAATTTAGCGATTGTCGAGCTTGCCGAAGATGCAAGGCGCAGGGTGCACAGTTGCGACATTCTACCGCAAGCGCCCCGGAACAAGGCAGATTCGGTAAATTCGGCAAGCCCAAAGGGTTTAAAAAAACTGCGGCATTCTTGTTTACATCCATTTCTACCGAGGTGGTGAGGTTCTTTAATGCCTAAAGAGGTTTGATGGTTTAAAATAATTAATTTAATGTTTTCCTGGCGCAGTTTGAAACGCTCAAGTTAGGTTTAAATCGGTTCGATCCACCGGGCGGGATCTTTTATTTTACCGTACTGAATATTGGTTAATTCATTGTAGAATCTGTTGGCCAAGGTACCGACTTTACCGTCGCTGATGGTGATAACGGTATCGCCGACCTTGATTTCGCCCACCGGAGAAATAACGGCGGCAGTGCCTGAGCCGAAAATTTCTTCAAGCTTTCCGGAAGCATGCACGTCAAGAACCTCACTGATGCCGATTTTTCGTTCAGCAACTTTAATGCCCCACATTTTGGCAAGGGCAATCACCGAATCTCTGGTGATACCTGGAAGGATGCTCCCGTTCAACATGGGTGTAATCAGTTCACCGTTGATGACGAAAAAGATGTTCATTGCGCCGACTTCTTCGATATATTCCTGCTCGATGCCGTCAAGCCATAATACCTGGGTATAACCGTGTTTGTGGGCCTGTTCACCGGCATAAAGACTTGCGGCGTAGTTACCGGGGGTTTTGGCTTCACCCACACCGCCCCGAACGGCGCGAACATGCTTGCGGGTGACCCAGATTTTGACGGGATTAAAGCCTTCCGCATAATAGGCCCCCACCGGAGAAAGGATAATAAAGAATCGGTAAGTGTGGGAAGCACGTACCCCCAAAAAAGGATCTGTGGCGATGATGGTTGGCCGTATGTAAAGAGATGTTCCCGAAGCGCTTGGCACCCAGTCTTTTTCAATGTTCAGCAGTTTTTTAAGGCAATCTAAAACAAAATCCTCATCAATTTCTGGGATGCATAATAGACGAGAGGAATTGTTCATCCGTTTAAAATTGTCCCTGGGACGGAAAAGCTGGATAGCGCCTTTTTCTGTCCGATATGCTTTGAGTCCCTCAAAAACGCCCTGGCCATAATGAAGTACCATGGTGGCAGGATCCATATCAATGGATGCATAGGGCTCGATTCGTGGATTGTACCACCCATCTTCGGGATTGTAATCCATGTTGAACATATAATCTGTAAACAAGGTACCAAAACCGAGTTTGGAATCGTCCGGCTTGGTCTTTAATTGATCTGCTTCTATAATGGTGAGTTTCATGTTGCTCTTCTCCTTAACGCGCTAAATTCCACAGCATAAGTCCCGTTTTATCATCGTAAACCCGTTCTAAAGGTTTTCCGGTCATTTCCTGAAGATCAATTTCTCCGGCAAAGAGTATGGTTTCTGAAAAAAGGCGGCCACCGATGATTTTTCCGCGTTCATCGGCAAGGACAATCTGGGCTTGGGTTATCGGGTATTTGTCCTTTAATGATACATTGCCGATACAATTTACGATCTCCATGGTTGTATTTTCAGTAAAAGTGACATAGACATGTTGTTTTTGGTCATAGACGCCTATTGTGGCAGACGAAACAGCACCAATGACGGAAAATGTTGCTGTCTGGACATTGGATGCTATGCAAAAATTCTCAATGGAAGTGATCAAGTCTTTTTCGTGAGGAAGGCGCCCCAACAAGCGACGTCCGAGTTTGAATTCAGAGCAGATCAGTTCATCCATAAGAAACCTCTAACACAAAAAAATTCCAACGATACCCTATGATTTGAAAGCTATAGCAGTTTTTGAGTTGAAATCAAGACCTAAGTTATATTTAAGGCAACTTATCAAAGAATCGGTGCTATGGGTATTTGCCATAGGGGATTTATTGAGATGTGACTTTGTAAGAAGATTTTGGCAAATAACATCTTATTTTTCAATGGTTGACATTGGTCGGTGCTTCAGTTAATACCTGAAGCTTGCATGAAAATTGATGAGAACCTTTAAACGACCGTGTTGAACAGGGTTTATACAAGCTCATTTGACCAAACATTTTACCCAAATGGTGTATGGGATAAGAATATTTTTTTCCTCATCAATTTTCACCCCAAGGGCAAATCGGAGGCTTCCATTTGCTGCGCTATTAAGAGTTCGCAATAGTTTACGATGGCTTCACACTTAAATGCCTTGCATATGAAAGCCTCCAGCTTGTGCAAGATTCAGGTAGTAAGGTCTAAAAATTTAATATGAAAAGGAAGAAACAATATGAGTTCATCTGATCGTATGGCCAATATAGAGCCTGTAAGACTTGGTTTGGACAGCAAGTTCAAATTTAAATGTCATAAAGGGGTAACATGTTTTACCAAATGCTGCAGGGGGATTAATATCATATTGACTCCCTATGATATTATTAGACTCAAAAATCGCTTGCAAGTGTCTTCGGAAGAATTTCTTGCGGTGTACACCACTCCCCAGCTTTTAGAAAAAACAGATTTACCGGTTGTGACGTTAAAGTTGATGGATGATGATTTACAATCATGTCCGTTTGTCAAAGAAGATGGTTGCATCATATATGCGGACAGGCCCACCACCTGTCGCTATTATCCTTTGGGCGTTGCGTCACTCAGCCACAAAAAACAGATGCATGATAAAGGATTTTATTTTTTTGTTCACGAACCACACTGCCTGGGGTTTGAAGAGGAAAAAAAATGGACCATTCGTGAATGGCGAAAAGATCAAGGTGTCGACATCCATGATGAGATCAATGCCGAATGGACCGATTTGGTGGTGCGGAAGCGATCCTTTCCTCCCAATCTCAAGCTCATTGAAGAAAGCAAACACATGTTTTTTTTGATTAGCTATAATATCGATAAATTTAAGGCCTTTGTTTTCGAAAGCTCGTTTCTGGATCGTTATGACATTGATACAGATACCGTGGATAAGATCAAGGAAGACGAGATTGCACTTTTAAAGTTTGGTTTGAAGTGGCTGAAAGATGTTTTGTTTAAAGAGGGAAGTTTTCGGCTAAAAGAAGATGCGAACTCTTAAAATTTTTAATGCCGGATACCTCACATTGAACATATCGATATCCGGCATCAAACCATCTATAGCAGTTGCCAAAAATATGTTCCGATTGAATGAATAACGGTCACGATTTACCGTAAGCCGCCGGATAAAACGGAATGTTATTCTGACAATAGCTATAGCATCAATATTCTTCGTAATAAAGCCCTTCCAATGTGGATGGATCGTTTAAGCGCTCCTCAATATCGACATTGAAGAATTCT
>JAFDCA010000066.1 GCA_019313025.1 Deltaproteobacteria bacterium | reverse complement strand
TATTTCGTCCTTTTAGAATTATAAATTCCGGATTATTGAACAAGCATGATGCTGATATTTAAAATGGTGGGGCACTATCAATGGGTCAAATTTTACCGGATATCTTCATAATGTACCAACAAATGACGGTGGCCATATCATACTCCAAAAATTGATCCGTCAAGGGATGTATTGCCCTGCCTTACGGTTCTGTCAAAAAATTGGCGCCCCAATGCATTTTAATTTCAACACACCTTCCCGTCCGTTTAAAAGCTTCCTTTTTTTTCTATTCATCACATTGAATTTATAAACTTTTTTAATAATCTATTAAACTCACATCGATCATTCAAACTATGGCACATCTATTGCATCGGTTGTTCATGTTTCACTATAAGATCTGAATATTTTGAACAAATCTGATATGAAATCGAGTCATTGGTCATAATTCCTATCTATGTTAGAAGAAGTTATCGAAAATGTTAGAGTAAATCGATACATCACTCCTTTTGAGGAAGGAAAGGCAATATTTCTGGAAGGAGATGATTCACAGGATTTGTATATTCTCATATCCGGCCAGCTGAATGTCTTCAAGGGAAACACAAAAATCGCTGAAATTACCGAGAAGGGATCGCTGTTTGGAGAAATGTCTTTCCTTCTTAAAGCAAGACGAACGGCAACTATTAAGGCAGGGCAAAATGTTCAAGCGATCCGAATACCTAAGGATGAGATCACGACATTTCTTCATGATTTCCCCGAAGTGACTGGAGAAATATCAAAACTTCTTGCCAAACGTCTTGATGAAACCAGCCGAATTCTCTATGGACTCAAAGAGTTTTGCGACCAATTGCCTGATGCGGTGATTACAACCGATAAAGAAGGAAAAATCATCACTTGGAATGCTGCCGCAGAAGAAGTATACGGCAGGTCCTGGGATCAGATGTGCAACAAGTCAGTAGAAGAAATTTATGAAAGACCCCACGTTTATCAAAAATTGCTTGATGAGGTAAAGAAAAAACACACTGTAAGGGAAAAGATTCTGAGTATTAGACATCCTAAAAATGGTGTTCGATTTATATCGGCTAGCTCAACCCTCCTTCACGACGATCACAATAACTTTCAAGGAATTCTTTCATTGGGTCGTGATGTCACATCGATCAAAACGTTAGAAAAGAAATACCGCCAGACCCGTTACTGGCTCTTCCCATCCTTGATTCTAATTTTTCTTCTGACCTTAGGTGTTTTTTGGGGTCATTCGCACTTCTCAAAAAGACCCCAGGCAACGGATTTTAATCATCTGGAATTGAAAAACCGATTAAGTAAAGATTACCTTTTGCTGAAATCAATGTTGCTGAATCCTTTTGAAACCGGCGACAGATCGAAAACAAGCCGATTGATGAGGGATTTTCTCAACATCCATAAATCGAACAATGTGCCGTATGACGGTCTCGTATTACTGGATAAGAACAAGATAGTATTTGATGCCTGTTCAATAAACACGGACACCAATATTTCACCAACAATAAAAAGCAGTTATAAAGGGATAGATTTTGAAGAGGGTAAGAACTCTACTCACAGCGTACTCACCCTTTATCGAGCGGACAAAGATCATCCCATGGGCCAGAAAAGCATTGAGGTCGCTTTTGAAATGAACAAAAACAATCGTCGAATCGGCTGGTTGGTTTTTCAATTGGATCTTCATCGATTGAAGACGGACTATGGTACGGATGTGTCTGGTTTAAAGCGATTTATTTTTTAGAATTCCTGAATCGGATTTACCAAGGGCGAAATATAATAATTTGATAGGAAAACATCTTATATGGATGATTTTAAAGATAATCAGGCATGCCGTTATGAGATTTCAGAAAGCAATGACGGAGAAATAACGATCTATCTCCATGGTAGAATCGATTCTAGCAATGCGTCTCAAATGATCGACTTGTTTGGCTCGCTGATAAAAGATCGGAGACCTGTTTCACTCACCGTAGATCTTAAAAAGGTTAAATACCTGGACGATTTTGGGGCGCTTGTCCTGGTTGAATTAAAAGATATGATAACCGCTGCAAAAGGTCAATTCAATTTACAAAACGCCAGAGAAGAAGTGCTTTTTATTCTCAATTCCGGAGCTTTGGCTGAAACAGCTCCATTGATCAAGGCCCGCCCTCCGTCTATGTTTATCAGGTTTGGAGACGCTATTATTAAGCTTGCAGCAGATGTTAAATATCAAATTTCATTTGTGGGGTCTATCTGTCTGGCATTTTTTTATTCCTTTCTTCATCCTAAATCGCTGCGGATGGATGACATTTTTCTTTACATGCAAAAAACAGGCGTTGATGCAGTTCCCATTGTAGGGATGATCAGTTTTATGATGGGCCTCATTATGGCCTTTATGTCATCAATTCAACTTCAGATGTTTGGTGCCAATATTTATGTGGCTTCATTGGTAAGCCTGGCGATGACTCGAGAATTAGGCCCCATAATGACGGCAATAATTGTGGCTGGACGATCCGGTTCATCATTTGCCTCAGAGATCGGTACAATGAAGATATCCGAAGAAGTCGATGCTCTTTTTACCATGGGATTTGATCCCACACGGTATCTGGTGGTTCCAAAGATCATGGCTTCTGTTTTTGTGGTTCCCATCCTAACCGTATTTTCCGACGTCTTTGCCATCTTGGGAGGGTTGACGGTGGGTGTCCTCATGCTGGATTTGACCGCAAACGCATATATTTTACAGACACTAAAGACGTTGAGTCTTTTTGACATCCTTTTGGGAATCTTCAAAAGCGCTGTTTTTGCACTCCTTATATCCTGGATTGGTTGTCTAAGGGGATTTCGCGTTCAAGGTGGGGCGGCCTCTGTGGGCCAGGCAACAACGTCTGCCGTTGTCAGCAGCATTTTCTTGATCATCGTTTTTGACTCAATTTTTGCGGTTATGCTGAGATACTTGAGCTGATTTGGCTACTTTATCGCTGTATTAAAAACTTGGGAATTAGTAACGCGGAGATGACAATTTGGAAAAACACAAAATAATTCAAGTTCGGGATCTTACTGTCGGCTATGGAACAGATATTATCCTTGAAAATATATCGTTTGATGTTCTGGAGGGAGAAATATTTATTGTTTTAGGGGGAAGTGGGTGCGGCAAAAGTACATTACTGAAACACTTGATTGGACTCATGCCTCCCCTATCCGGGCAGATACTCATTGATGGAGAAGATATATCCAGCTGCAATGAAGTGACATTCAAAAAGATTTTGAGAAAAATAGGGGTCCTCTATCAGAGTACAGCCCTTTTCGGTTCAATGACAATTGCTGAAAATGTGTCTCTTCCCATAAAGGAATACACCGACTTGCCCCAAAAATCAGTGGATACACTGGTCAAAATGAAACTAAACATGGTGAATCTAAAAGGTTATGAAAACCATTTGCCATCTGAAATCAGCGGAGGAATGAGAAAACGGGCAGGGTTGGCAAGAGCAATGGCCCTAAATCCAAAAATTCTATTTTTCGATGAGCCTTCTGCCGGACTCGATCCCGTAACATCTGTCGAACTCGATAACCTTACTATACATCTCAATAAGAGTCTCGGGACGACAATGGTCATCGTAACCCATGAACTTCAAAGCATTTTTAATGTGGCGCACCGGGTAATCATGCTGGACAAACAAACCAAAGGGATCATCGCCGAAGGTAATCCCCAGCATTTGAAAGATCATAGTAAAAATTCATTTGTTAGGAACTTTTTCAACCGGAAATCAGAAAATTAAAAAAAGAACTAAAAGATTTAATACAGTTTTGTAAGGATATCTTAATGGCCTCTCAAAGAACTAAATTTGCCCTTGGATTATTTGTGACCTGTGGTATTGGCATGGTTTTTCTCGCCGTCATATGGTTGGGCATGTCACGATATTTTAAAAAGGGGCAGTATTATGCAACATATTTTAATGAGTCCGTTCAGGGGTTGGATGTGGACTCTCCAGTAAAATACCGTGGGGTTTCCGTTGGCAGGGTGGAACTTATTGTTGTCGCTCCTGATGCAAATTTGATACAAGTCGTATTAAAAATCGATTCCGATCAAAAACTTGACAAAGATATCGTTGCTCAATTGAAATCCGTTGGAATTACCGGAAGTATGTTTATAGAACTGGATCGCAAGAAAAATGGTGCCCCTAATCTTTCACCACCTTTAAGTTTTCCTTCGGAATATCCCATCGTCGCCTCAAAACCATCCAACATCTACAAAATGTTACATAGCATCGATGATGCACTTAACCAGATCAGGGCAATGGATTTAGGAAGAATGACTGAAAAAGTTCAATCGACACTCAACAGCATAGAAAAAGTGATGAACGATGCCAATGTAAAAGATATTTCTGAAAAAATTGAAAAATCGGTTGAACGTGCCGGTGAAATTTTGAATGATCAAAGATGGAACAGCATCATGGCGTCTGTGGATGAAGCCGGCCAATCATTTAATGACATCATGGATAAAACCAACAACAGCATGAATCATGTTGAAAAAACCATTCTTCGATTGGAAGGAATCACTGCCGAAAAGGAACAGAGCATTAAAACCGCCATTGAAGATTTTAGACTGTCCATGGAAAATGCCAACACACTTTTAAAGAAAGGTAATTTTCTGACAGACAAAACAGACGATTCAATATCACAACTCAGGGGACAATTTATAATCATTGCCCAAAATTTGGAAAAGGCCAGTGAAAACCTCAATAGATTAATTGAGATTGTTGCGGATCATCCGTCTCAATTCATCTTTGGACAACCGCCTGTTCCAAGAAAAGTAGATCAGACCGAAGGCGAAAGGTAAAAGCAATTTATGAAATGGTTCAATAAAATCTATCTTTTATTTCTCTGTCTTCCCATACTTTTTATGGCTTGCATGGGTTTGAATCAACCGGTAAATAAAATCGAGTATTACACGCTGGAATACCCGCCGCCTCAAATAGAAACCTTCAATCCGTTACCCCATGTCATTCGAATGGACCGTTTCACAGTGGCACCACCCTATAATACCAGTCAAATCATTTACAGGGATCGATCTTTTAAAAGAAATGCATACGTTTATTATAGATGGCAGACCAACCCTGGTGCGATTGTAACCACGCTGCTACACCGTGACATTAAAAACTCAGGTCTTTTCAAAGCCGTGATAGATCCGGTCAGTCGATTTTCGCCAACTTGCATGATTGAAGGAACGGTTGATGAATTTTTCGAATGGGATACTCAAAATGAATGGAAAGCGATCCTTACTATCAGCATTATTTTAACCGAGAAAAACAAAAATGATATCACAAATAGGATTTTATTTCAGAAAACCTATCGAAAAGCGGAAATATGTGAGCAGAAAAAGCCCAAAGCGGTGGCCGGAGCAATGAGTCTGGCATTATCCAAAATTTCAGAAGAAATGATTAAAGATGTGTATGATTCCCTAAAAGATCTTTGATACCTTTGAAAAACGCCCCCTTTTTCCCAATCTTTGCGCCTGCCCTGTGAAATGCACAGCCTATTTCCCTGGGGTCAGACTCAAATTTTAACCCGCCAAAGTTCGGTGGCGGGTTAATCACTTAAATACTCAATGCATGTCTGCCTGCCATATCATGGTTCATATCGCCTTTTTTGAAAATATATGGTGCCGGACCAACGTGATCCGTTTTATCCGACGAGTCCGCATATCGCTGCTAAAACGTCCTCCGGAAATATCCGGCCAAAGCATTCAATTTCTTCACACCCAACCGTCCCGGTTTCAAAACAGGGACTGCATTCCAGATCGGGTCGAACCACCGTGACGGCTCGGCCCATTGGTTGCCATGTTTTAGGATCTGAAGGGCCGAAAACGGCAACAGTGGGAAGACCTATAAATGCGGCAAGATGGCTGACTCCGGAATCATTTCCAATAAAGCCACCGGCGGTTTTGAGCATTTTGGCCAGCTCCTTCAACTTATCTAACCTGTGAACTTTTGCGCTGACCCTTTTGGAATTGAGTAAAATGTCGCACAAATCATATTCTGCAGGACCGAATATAAACTCAACCTTTTTGCCGTTTGCCTTGATTGACGAAGCAACTTTTACAAAATTGGAAATCGGCCAGCATTTTTTTCGGCTTCCGGATCCAGGATGGATCATAATTTTTAACGGATCATATTGGGGGCTTCTCCGATCCCCATGAATGGATAAAGACAACGGGATGCCGGTGTCTTTATTTGATTTTTCAAGGAGCCTGTGTCTGACAAGATTGGACAAAATGTGTTGAGTGACATGGATTTTTTGACCCAAATCCGGACGGGGTTGTATTCGATAAATGTCATGTTCCGAGATAGAATATATCGTCTTCTCAAGTAGATGGGAACGGGAAAAAAGAATGATTTTACGATAAGAGCGCAGAATATCTTTTACAATCGGATCGATTTGACCTGAATAAAGGGTTGCAAAGGCCGCAGCCTCTAAAGGAAACCAATTATCTACAATATCGAGTTCCCGGGCAAGTTGTCCAATGTTGCTTTGACAGATAATTGCCATGGAGCCGTATAATTTTTTAAGCCTTAAGAGTGCCGGGAAGGTGGCAACAACATCACCCAGTGCGCCTTGATGGATGATTAGAATAGACGCTTCCTTCATATGTTACACGGCTGTTCTTAGAAAGATGGTTTGAATATATTTGCCCCGAAAAACGCCCTTATTTAATCAAGGTGTCGGGGAATTTGAATTGCAAAAACGTATTCACATTCGGCCAATTACCGTGATGTCGTATAAGTGGGTCCCGCAATTAACAGATTGTTGGAAATTGTGGACTGTATTTTCTCCATCATGCTTCCAAAAACAAAGTTTCGAATGACACCGTGTCCATAAGCACCTAGAATTACGAGAGCATCGTGTGGAACATCATAAAGGTTTTCTTCAAAGACCCTGTTTTCAAAAAAATGCCATCGATTGACATAGAGTTCCATTTCTTTCTCAAGATTTCTGTCCTTAATGATCTGCTGGTAATCTTCTTTGGATAAGTTCTCCGTCTGGGTAAAAACATCCAGCTGCATGCCTGAAGCTCTGGCGACATGGAACCCAAGCCGGAGGGCTTTAACCGCATTGACCGAACCGCCAAAGAAAACCGCGATACTTTTCCACTCTTTATAAACAGGACTTGTGATCAAAACCGGAAAACGAGCAGACTTTACAATCCGTCTCACACGGGGTCCGATATATCCAAGACCGATTTTAGAAGACATGTCACTGATGCTCCTGGGGCAGCACATATAATCAAAATTCGTCTGGATGTCCGGCAGCGTTGAGGCTGTATAGTGTTTTGGATCCAGAAACCGCGCTTTTAATCCTCCTTGTTCGACCAATTCGGTTGCACGTTTTAAAGCGGTTTCCGGAGACGTGAGGTAAGATTTGTCAAGATCAACCTGTACCACATCGTTTTCAAAATACATTAAAAATTTTGTGGTTTCGGGAATGTATATCACTGGAAAAGCCCCGACCTTGTTGCAAAAATAAATCGATTGAAGCAGTGTTTCTCTCCCAAAGGGATTATTCCTAAAAATATGAAGTAGTCGGTTTTCCATAGGGTTCTCCTTTTATCATTTTTCGCTTATCCATCCTATTTTCAATTCCCACGGCCCATTTAGTGAGTGGTCTGAACCATTAGCTCTTTACGATATTGATCCAGGATGGTTGCTTTGGATATAAGGCCGAGAAATCTGTTGTTTATCACTACCGGCATGGAAAACAGGCCCTTCATATCCATTTTGCGAACAACATCCAACAGGTCATCATCCGGATGAACCACCTCCACCTGAGTGTTCATGATCTGTCCCAAAAAGACAGCATCATACATCACCGGATCAAACAGGTAGGGCCGAATATCATCCAAATGGATAATCCCCAGAAAATTGCCGGTCTGGTCGTCTTCCACCGGAAAATAGTTTCGGTGGGATTTCTTAATAATCGTAATAAAATCCCTCAAAAGCATACTTTGATTGACAATAATACAATCTTTTTCAATAAGTTCTGTTACATTCAGATCCGACAAAACCCGGGCATCCGTGCCGGGTCTTAACAAATGTCCGTGTTCCACAAGATCTTTCAGATAATAGGATGCCGGCTCGAAATAATGACACAGCGTGGTCGTCACCGCAGATACCATAATTAAAGGAAGTATGACTTCCCATCCTCCGGTAATCTCAATGATGAGAAAAATTCCGGTCAGCGGTGCCTGCAACATGCCGCTGATTAGCCCGGCCATTCCCAGTAATGCATAATATCCTTCGTTGACCCACGATACGGACGGCCAGAGCAATGATAGAAGATGATGATAGGTCACCCCGATAAGGCTCCCGATAACCAGGCACGGGGCGAATATTCCGCCGGAACCTCCCCATCCCAGGGTCAAAGCAGTGGCTGCAATCTTGGCAAATGAAGCCAATGCCACAACGGCAAGCACCTGGCCATATTCTCCTTCAATCAGAATTTTGACCGTATGATACCCTTCCCCCAGTACCACAGGAAGAAAAAGACCGATGACCCCCACCGCGCATCCCCCCATGGCAGCCCGAATCCATATTGGCGCCGAAACTTTGTGTGATACGGTATGCATGGACCTTAGCATGCGTGTAAGGAGAATGGCTGCCGCTGCGGACAGGACGGCCAAACCGATACTGGCAAAGATATTTAAGAGATCGATATTGAAGAGGTGGTGGCTAAATGGAATCTGATTCCCTTGAAGAATACGACTGATTTCCGTACCAGCCACCGAAGCAATGGCAATGGGGACAATGTTGACCGATTTCCACTCACCAACGATAACTTCAATGGCAAAAACCATTCCTGCAATCGGTGCGTTGAAGATGGAAGATATGGCACCGGCGGCACCGCAACCCACCAAAGTTACCCGCTGCCGATCGTTGAGTGAAAAATACTTAGCGATATTTGAACCAATGGCTGCACCACTGATTACAACAGGTGCTTCAGGTCCCGCCGACCCGCCGCTGCCGATGGTTAAACAGCTGGATATGAGTCTTGAAAAGCTTGAACGGAACCTTAAAAGACCACCGTAACGAGACACGCTGTAAATCACCTCCGGTACACCGTGTCCGGCTCCTTCTTTGACGACTTTTTCCAGAAAAAGGGAAGAAAGGGCGGCACCGACGGCAGGAAGAACAAACACCCACCAGTCATGGCGGAAATGATGAAGCCACTCGGACATCATCACAAGGCTCCGATTGAGCGCCACCGAAGCCAAACCGGAAAAATTTCCCACGATGGCAGCCATCAATATGAGTAGAAGTCGATCATCAAATCGGAAAAACGGCCAGTTGCCGGGGTAGCGCCATGATGTTAAAATGCGTGTTTTTTTCAATACCTAATGATGCTCTCCTTTTTTGAGTCGGTTTTCGAAGTCGACAATGTTTGAAAAAAACGCTGTTGAATCAGGGGTTGTTTTTAAAAATTCTACAAATGCGTTTTCACGGATACAAAAAGAAAGCCTTGACAGAAGATGGAGATGGATTTTCGTTGACGGACTTAAAAGGATGAACATAACAAACACCGGTTGACCGTCAACGGCATTAAAATCGATGGGTTTTTCAAGAAAACAGGTTGATATTATAGAGTTTTTTATCATATCCTCCAAAGGGTCATGGGGATGGGGGATGGCAACCCCTTTACCAATCCCGGTTGATGTCAACTGTTCCCTTTCAAGCAAGTTGGTATAAAGTATTTCCTTGATGGTGGTGGATAAATAATGGATGTTTTCAACAGCATTTTTCAACACCGTTTCAACATCACCCCCTTTGATATCATATAAAAGACCGCCACGTTTCATTGAAGGCAGAAGATTTTCCATTTTCGCCTGCTGTGGCACTGTATTCACTTTTTCAGGAATTGAAAACGGAAGCTTATACATTGCCGCCCATTTTTCGAGAGTCGATTCATTAAACAGATAACCATTTTCAGCTTTTTGTATG
This sequence comes from Deltaproteobacteria bacterium, assembly GCA_019313025.1. The sequence goes on along the minus strand of JAFDCA010000066.1, from coordinate 9,354 downwards.
GGTATCCTGCCCTGGCGAATCCATCGCTCCACGGTACTTACCGGAAGACGAAGGCATTGGGCGACTTCGTGTATTGTGAGTTTCATAAGAATAAAATTTGAAAATGGATTGCCTGACTATAACATCGTGTAATGATTTTATCCACCTAAGGCGGATACATGAAATTCCCGAAGGTGAACCATCCGAAGACGGATGAATTCTTTAAAAACTTGTAAACCCTCGGGATCTTATCACTCGTTTGAATTTATTCCGCGATACAAGGAGAGATGAATCTCTTATCTATAACAGACAAATTCAAACTTTATTTAATAACCTGAATATCATTTTAAATCAAGAAGTTTTATCATTCGATGCCGCTTGGTGGGTTTCCACCTGAGTTTAAAGTGTCTTATTCCGATGCCTGCCGCTGAATGATCGTAATGTCCCGTTTCGGATAGGGTATCTCAATACCTAGATCATCAAAGGCTGCTTTTATTTTATCGGTCACATGGGAAATGGTATCCATGCGCCTTCGGGCATCATCAATCCATACCCTAAGTTGAAGATCCACCGACGATTCACCAAAGTTCCTTACCACAACTTTTGGGGCCGGTGTTTTTGAAATCCAGTCCACGGATTCTGCCACATTTATAATTAAGTTCTTTGCCTTTTCAATATCCGCATCATATGCGATTCCAACGTTAATACGAACTCTGATCTTCGCTGAAATAATGGTGTAATTTACGATATCTCGCTTCATGATTTCATTGTTGGGAATAATAATCACAATATTATCCGTCGTCTTGATTTTGATCGCCCGAAGACCGATATCAATAACATCTCCCCAAGTTGCGCTTCCTGCCGGAGCACTCCACACTTCGATCCGATCACCCACTTCAAACGGCCGATCGATAATCAAAAGCACACCGGCAATCAGGTTGGACAACGTATCTTTGGCGGCAAAGCCGATAGCAATGCCAGCCACACCGGCACCTGCAATAAACGGCATGACATTGATACCCAGGACATCCAACGCAAGAACAACGGCAGTGGCATAAATAATCGCTCCTGAAAATTTATTAATAAGATCGAAAATGATATCATCGACTTTGGTTTCTGTTTTGTCTTTGATATTTTTTTCAAAGTATTCCAGTAAAATTAACAAAAAATCTTTGGCTGGAGACGCCAGGATTATAATCATGATCGCGTGAAAAATATTTTCCAAAAGCCCAATGTTGAACAGTCTAATGAGATACGTACCGGTTGCAAGGATTAGACTGTAGAAAAGCGCCTTGCGAATAGCGCTGAAAATCTGAATGTTGATTTTAAGAAAATTGTTTTGTTTTGTTTTCTTCTCAACAGATACAAGAATGCGTTTGAATATGATCCAAATAATACATGACCCGATAAGAGCGGCCAAAGCTTTGAACGATAGATTAAGGGTTGTCGCCTTTATTCCGGATGTCTCTGATATTTTATCCAGAAAAACAAAAATAGCGTCCATAATTTCCTCATTATTGTATTGTATGGCAGGGAGCGTTCATTCCGAATTAAAAATCAAACACGCTCACACTGAACATTTAAGGGTTTTCCACTTCCTTTTTATCCACATCCGGTTTGAAGTCTTTTGCTTTTTCCATGGCATCGTCAAGTTTTTCCTTTGCCTTTGCTGCCTTGCGAAATGCCTTTTCTGCCTCCTTCTCCGCCTGATTTGCTTCTGATTTCAATTTTAAAAATCGGTCTTTTTCTTCTTCCGAAATGGGTTTGCTCTCCAGTTCGAGAAGTTTTGCTTTGGCAGATTCGGCAACTTTTCGAGCTTTGATAGACTCTTTTTCCGCTTCACCGGCTATTTTCTCGGCATCATCGAGTGCATCCATGGCTGCCGCCATTTCACCGGCAGTTCCCTCTTCAGGTTCAGGATCAAGTTCGATGTCCTCAGCAGCCAGAACCAATACGGTGAATGGAAGCTGGTATAGAATTTCCTCAATGGGCCCGTTAATACGGCAGGCTATCTGGTCTCCACGCAAGCGAAACGGCAAAAAAACAACAGAGGCATCCGCGGAATATTCAAAAAGCTGTTTCGTATCCATACCGTTGACAATGATCGGCTCCGCCTCAATCCTCGCTTCGTTTAGGTTTTGTTTCAGATCTTCCATGGCTTCCGGACTGTCTTCAGAATAGCCGGCTGCCAAAACACGAATGTCAGCTTTTTCCCAAGACTCGCTACGAGTGATTAAATACGAAAACAGCAGCATTAATCGGCTCGTTGCATCACCCCACCACCAGACATCGATGCGCTGTTTCTTATCCGTTTCTATTTGAATCTGTTCCCATTTATTTTCATCGGCGCTCAAAATCACAATATTTTTCCCCATACCATATGCTGCTTTGAGATTTCGGATGAAAAAACGTTTCCGGAAGGCATCATAGGATTTCGATTTCGGATCAAGCCAGTTCAAAAGAATGGTATTGGCTTTCAGAGGACCGATACCGATGGACTGAATCAGGGTGCTCAAAGCAACCTCAGAATCCGAACCAAAAATCACCAAGGGAAATGCAGCAAAACCTTGGGCGGAAATATCTGATCGAAGTTCTTTTTCGGTTTCCTCCTGCATCTTGAGCATCTTCACACCCTTGCCTTCAAGTATTTTAACAACGGTCGTCAGACCGCTTTTCCCCTCCAGCCATGAGGCAAAACTGAGCAACATGGATCGCCTTTGGGCATCTTTGGAAAATGCAAGGATCTGGGGGCGCCAGTCACGATCGTGTTCCGGTTCACTGTAAGCATTTAAAAGATTTTCTCTGGCACGCTGTAAATAATAAGATCGACGACTGTCGGCCCATCTCGCCGGGCCGCTCGTTCGTTTGAGATACTGATAGATGGCAAACAATATGGAAACGGCAATCAACCCGACCTTAAAATCAATGGCCAGCATCACCAGAAGACAGGCTAGAAAACCCAAGAGGCTAAGACGCATGTCAAACCATTTGAACTTCGGACGAAAAGAGGGGCTGGCGGTCCGGGCTTCGTAAAAAGTTGCGTAGTTGAGCAACCCATAGGAAATGAGAAAAAACATGGAAACGACACGGGCGATGAGATTCAGCTGCCCTAAACCAATGGTTCCAATAGCGATGGCTGCCGACAACAACACCGCGCGCCGTGGATTATCCAATGGTCCATCTCCTTTGGCAAACGGCAGCAGAAAGGGGAAAATTCGATCCGAAGCCAGTGATTGAAGGATTCGCGGTGCGCCCAAAAAGGAAGCCATGGCGGATGATAATGTGGCGGCCACCACTCCGGCATCAATCAGAAAGTTAAAACGTGCCACCCGCTTCATTGCGTTGTAATCCTGGATCAACATCTCCTTGGGAAGAACACCGGCAAACACAATAGCAGCGCCAAAATAAACCAGAATCGATATGCCTACAGCCAAAAAAGTTCCCAACGGCAAACTGCTCCCGGGGTTCTTGAGATCTCCGGACATACTAACCCCCTGTGTAAAACCGGTTACCGCCGGGAAAAAGATGGCAAACAACACCCATATGTCGAGGCTTTCGGCGGGTGGTTTCCAGTTTTCAATCAGTGTCGAGAGCTCCCAGCGCGGGATACCGCCAACAAAAAAAGACAATAGCGCACCCGCCAGAAGCGCCATGACGACATACTGGAATCGTGTCGCCCAGTCGGCGCCCAGCCAGGCAAAGATGAACAAAAAGGATATGGCCAAAACTGCAATAATCCTGGGATTGGAAAATATATTTTCTGGAAGCAACACCGTCATGGCCTCACCGAACCCAATACAGTAAAAAGCGATGGAGACCGATTGTGCTAAAAACAGAACCAAACCGATGGCACCTCCAAATTCCGAGCCAAGGGTCCTTGATATCAAGTAATAATCGCCGCCCCCTTTGACTTTAATGTTTGTGGCAATTGCTGATAAAGATATGCTGGTCAGAACCGAAATCGAATTGGCGAGGGTAATAATGATTAAAGCACGCCCGAATCCAGCGTTACCGACCACATAGCCCAGCCGTAAAAACAGAATGATGCCTAGAATGGTTAATACGCTGGGCGTAAAAACACCGGAAAAGGTTCCCAGCTTACCTTCTTTTTGATGTTTTTCGGTCTTGGTGCTGATGGTTGTCATATGCTCTCCAGTCTGATGAAAATAAATATCTGGAATTATTGAAACCCTGAAATCACATTATCTAAGGTCTTGTCGCCATATTACCAAAGCGATCGGAGCGTTTTTATGGTAAACATATATATGTATTCACAGGGGTGTGTCCTCCCTTTTCACTCCGGTGTCTTCGTGTCTGGTCACTCCGCCAATATCGTTGCACGGTAAAACACACCCAAGCAAATACGTAAACATATATATCATAAGCATTGGCAATGGAGCGATGCAAAAAATAAAATCAGCCGACCCCTAAATTACTTTTTGTTTACTCTGAAACGTCTTTAGTTAAGCATTCAAGATGATTTGATTTGACAACCAATCCGTCTATTTTTTCTTTAACAGCATGTGTCGGGTGACCAGGGGTGAAAGGACATAAAGAAACATATACGTTAACGCCACATATCCCAAATAAGGCGTAAATATTGAAATGATCAGCAATATCATATTCAAACGACCAAACCAAAAATGCTTGTCCATAAAACGGCCAAGATGCAGATAACGAATGGGATAAAAGTTCATTAATATCGCTGCAAAAATCATTAAACCGAAACAAAAAACACCCCAGTAGCGAGCCCATTCTGGAAATTCTACAACAGCCTGGTTGAACATGATCAATGGGGCTGTTACCAGCAATGCGGCTGCCGGTGTCGGCATGCCTTTAAAAAATCCGGGGACAGGGGTGCGGTCGAAGGTAAAGTAAACCAACCGGGCGACGCCCATCAGTGCATACAGTAATGCCACCCATCCGATCGGAAGTTGTCGGATCACGGGATCAACCGAATCGGTGAAAGACAAATAAAATATCCAGCCCGGGACAATACAGAAACTAACGGCATCGGCAATGTCGTCGAGAATGCCGCCAAAACTGATCCGGGGTGTTCGTTCCTGATCGGGAAGGGGCTCTGTCAGGCCCAGTTTTCGCGCCAGGGCCCCGTCGAGTTTGTCGAAAATGGCAGCGCCAATCAAACACAGATAGGCCTCACGAAAACGATTTTGATAAGCGAAAAGAAGTGCCAACAATCCCATCATTGCATTCATGATGGTTAATGTATTTGGAAAAAACGACAAAATGTTTCGCCGCAATCGCTCATCCTCATCACAGATCTCATCCAGAAAATAGGTCCCGTATTTCCGACAATATGCGGCAATAGATCCAAAATTTATGATCAAGAAGATGATCTCTATTAAAAACAAAACGCGTAAGGGTAGATTCCCCAGCCAGGAAATCCAAGTGTAAATCTTGAAATCCGGGCCACCGCTTACAAAAAATGCATGTGCGTACAAGAGCGTGCCGACAGGTGCAGCCACGATGGTCCTGAGCCGTGTAAACTCTTTCACTTCAGGTTCCGGTCCTGTCCGCATGGTGAAAAATCGCATAAAATGGGCAAAGTTATCACGAATTAAAACCGTTACGCAAAGAATCAAAACAAAAATGCTGTGAAGCAATTCGGCTTTGGTGCCGGCAACCGGGGTAAAAAGAAGACGCCACATGGCACCCACCGCCACCAGTGGAAAAATGGTCGAATAGACAATCTTATCCATGACCCGGTCGGCAAGATGTGCCAATGTGGAGTGCAGCTGGAAACGGGTAGCCAACCATCCGTCGATCAGGTCAAAGCACATGGAAACAAAAAGCAGCATCACGCCCAGGGTATAGAGCATTGGATTACGGGTCCACATGACTGCAAAAGCGCAGAGCATTCCGCCAAAAACAAGCGGGGGTCTACCGTAAACCAGTAGTGCTGATAATTTTCTCTGAAAATTGAGTTTTGCTGCCATGCTTTCTTCTTTTATGAGATTTGCGTATCTGAATTTTATTTGAAAGCTTTAACCTATTTAAATCAGGAGTCGGGGAGTTTTTCTCCTAATCCCTTGAATATAGCGGAATGGATATTCTTTTTTAAAATCGGATGCTGTCTGAGTGGCTTAGGGTTCGTTAGAAAAAACAGGGCGCAAACCGAAATCGTATCTTTAAAAGAGTTTTAAAATAATGCAAAGAACCTATTGCTATTTCAAAGATAGTTCCCTGTTTTTTCTTTACGATCCCTTGCCGCGAGTTCATGCGGTTTAAAAAAAGATTATCCATGGTGCGGTTGTTTGGAAAAACTCCCAGACCCCTGACTTAATTAAAACTCGAGTTTCACACCCCGGTTTTACTTACAAACCCATGGAGCCGCCTTGCTGATGATTAAAGATGCGAAACGTAAATTAAGAAATAATAATGTTATGACTTGTTATTCAAAGAAATTGACGTCTTAATTGACACGTCTGTCACGCCGTTATATTATTCCCCACCTCTCGTTCAGTCAACCTTATAATAGGGAATGGACTCTCTATTGATAAAAATTGACATTTAACAATTATGGGTTATACTGATTCAAATAAGTACAATTCTGGTGTTACAATGTTAAAACTCTCCATTCAAAAGCCGCTTTAGTGCCGAACGACCTTAATTTCGCATAGGATAAAAAATGTATTCTCCATTGAATTCGGTCTTAAGAATTCTGCTTTACTTTAGCTTTTTTTTCTGGGCAATGTCATCCGGTTATCTCTTAGCCAACCCCATTACAAAGGGAAAAAGCCAACAAGAATCTGCATCCACTCAAACGGCTCCGCCTGCCGTGGACAAAAAAGATTCCCCTCAGGTTCATGCCGATAAAAACCAAACTCCCACTTTAAAAGAAATGGCCGTGGACAAAGCGGGCCAAAGAATCGGACAGCAAATCGACAAATTTAGTGATGCAGCATCTCTAAAACTCGGCAAATGGATAGATACCAACATTTTCTCAGGGATTACCTGGCTTAAGCTGCTCTTTTGCTTATTTTTGATTTTTATAGTGGCCATGGTGGAGCGTCTGATTCGATGGTTGATCAATTCAACCATTCGAAAAATACCCTCCGAAGAAGAGACCATTATATGGAAACAGCATTTTTTTGAGGCACTCACCCGGCCGCTCTCCCTATTTATCTGGTCTTATGGTATCTACGGTGCTTTTTCTCCGTTATACATTCATTTTGCGTTGCCTGACGGACGCAATCTGGTACACACCGTTGCACAAAAGGCGGCGGATATCGGCGGAGTCATCGCCCTTTTCTGGCTCATCCTTCTTTTAGTCGGAATTTTGGATGTGTATCTGAAAAAATGGGCCGCCGCCACCGAGAGCACCATTGACGACATGTTGGTCCCCATCGTCGGCAAAACCCTTCGGCTGTTTGTTATTGTTATCGGCGGCATTATTATTGTTCAAAACCTCACCGGGCTAAAAATCGGACCCCTGCTTGCCTCTCTGGGTATCGGTGGACTGGCCGTGGCCTTGGCCGCCAAAGATTCCATCGCCAACTTTTTTGGAACGCTGACCATCCTTTTTGACAAGCCGTTTCAGGTGGGCCAGCGGATCACCATTGACAAATATGACGGGACCGTTGAAAACGTCGGCTTTAGGAGTACCCAAATACGAACATTGACCGGTCACCTGGTCACCATTCCCAATGAAAAACTGGTTAATTCTTCCGTGGAAAACATCGGTGAACGGCCCCATATCCGGTGGTTAACCAATATCGGTATCACCTATGATACGCCCCCTGATAAAGTAGAAAAAGCCGTAAAAATCATCCGGGAAATCTTGGAGAACCACGAAGGGATGCAGGACGATTTTCCGCCTCGGGTCTTTTTTAACGGCTTTAACGATTGGAGCCTGAATATTATGGTGATTGTATGGTATCATCCCCCCAACTACTGGGATTATCAGGTATGGCTGCAAAAAACCTGCCTTGAGATCATGCGCCGGTTTGAAGCCGAAGATATCGATTTTGCCTTTCCGTCCCAAACCATCTACGTGGCCAACGACGACAAGCGCCAGCTAAAACTGCCGATGATCAAAGGTCAGGAATCCTGATATTTTTCAACTGGAAAGGAATGACGTCATGCCGAGATTCATTAAAAAACAACTAAAGAAAGCGGGGACATCTCCGGGAACGCTGGTTCATGTGGGTGAACAAAAGGTGGATGAAACCCGAATCACCCTCATTGATTATGATGAGGCACACTTGGAAGAAAGAGTGCTCGACGACATAAAAGAGGCGTTTCCGCTTAAAGATTTACCCACGGTTACTTGGATCAATATCGACGGCTTGCATGAAATAGACACCATCGAAAAAGTCGGCCAACATTTTAACCTCCATCCGCTGATTCTGGAGGACATATTAAATACCGGCCAGCGCCCCAAAACCGAGGAATTCGAAGATTTAATTTTTGTCGTTTTAAAAATGCTGAATTATAACCAAAATTCCGGAAAAATCAGGTCCGAGCAGTTTAGCCTGATACTGGGGTCGAATTTTCTGATTACTTTTCAGGAAATCCAGGGCGATGTCTTCAACATCGTCAGAGAAAGAATCCGCAAACCCAAAACCCGAATTCGCAAAGCAGGATGCGATTACCTGGCCTATGCCCTCATTGATGCCATTGTGGATCACTACTTTGTCATTCTGGAAGCACTGGGCGACAAAATTGAAGATCTTGAAACGGAAATCCTTGATGATCCCACTCGTGACACCCTGGAAATCATCCACGAGATGAAACGAGAGATGATATATCTGCGCAAACAAATCTGGCCGATTCGGGAAATCATCAACGGTTTAGTAAAAAGTGAATCTTCTCTGATTCAGGAACAGTTGCATGTCTATTTCAGAGATGTCTATGACCACACGATACAGATTATCGACACCATTGAATCGTATCGGGATATTCTGGCCGGCATGCAGGATATCTATCTGTCCACCCTGAGCAACAGAATGAACGAGGTCATGAAGGTGTTGACGATTATCGCGACCATCTTCATTCCCATCACTTTTGTCGCCGGGATTTACGGCATGAATTTCAAGTTTATGCCGGAACTCGAATGGCGATGGGGGTATGGGATGATCTGGGCCATTATTGTCGTCGCTGCAGGAATCATGATCGGGTTCTTCAAAAAAAAACAATGGCTGTGAACCATTACATAACCATTAATATCGGTTAATATCGGTAATCGATGACCTAATCTACCAAAGGAGGTACTCCATGTCTGCAATAAAATCGAAACCCAAACCCAAAAGGCGCCGGGTCACCTTTTCCCTGACGTCTCCCAATGCCAAAGAGGTGATACTCATGGGAGATTTCAACCAGTGGAATCCCAAAAAGCATCCCATGAAGAAGAGC
>JAFDCA010000065.1 GCA_019313025.1 Deltaproteobacteria bacterium | reverse complement strand
CGGATTCAAAGATTTGCTTTTCAACTTTCTTAGGTATGATTTCTAATCTAAGCTTTTGATTATCTTCAAATTCATCCCACTTTTAAAAAACTTGTTGGAAAAATTAAATGATATGTTGGTGGCGCAAAAACCGTGCACAAAAAACAATAAAACAATTTAATGAGTAAAATAGGATGGATTCGGAAATACGAAAAGGGTGGTAAAGTTCAAATCAATAATTTTATGTAAAGTTTTTCATGCTTAATTAGCGTTAATTTTATCCCTTAATTTACCGGAACATTTAAACGTAACGACTTTCCGGGAGCTGAGCATCATAGCATCGCCGGTTGCCGGGTTCCTGCCCTTTCGTTCTCGTTTTTCACGAACACAGAATTTCCCAAAATTGCTTATGAGGACATCCTCACCGGATGCTAAAGCACCTTTTATTATTTCAAGAAGGGACTCTACAATTTCTGAAGATTTATTTTTTGGGAATCCGGTATGATTTTGAATGGATTCAATGATTTGAGCTTTTGTGAGAGTCATGGCAGGATCTCCTTTATATTTTATAGTACCCAAGATAACATTGCAGTTCCAATGATTAGCGACAAAATGCCAAATAACCTATAGGTTTGATCCGACAGTGAATGTACATACCAATCAATAAGTTCATCATACAGGTTTTTAGGCATTAAAAAGATGACTCCACCTTCAATGATCGCCAAAAATCCAATCAATCGAATGAACCACGGATGATGGCTATCAGTTGCTGAAATCAAGAGCAGTACTCCCATTATGACTTCAAAGACCGAGAGAAATTTTCGATCAATTTCTGTAAACAAACGCCTAACAAAACCTCTGGTTTCATTGGTATAAATAATGGTACAACACCCTATTGCAATACAAAGAAAGCAAAAGGCATAAAGAAACATATTCATAATTAACTCCCTGTAAGTCTATGGGTTGTAACGGAAAGAAATTTTTGAATAAAGTATATTATATATTCACAAATACGACAGCATTTGTCAACATGTGTTTATATACATTGTCCTGTTTTTCTTAATTTTTTTCAGATTTTTATTCAGAACCATCGCCCTTTGGGCGGGGAGGCTTCACGATGGTTTTAATAACCAGCGTTCTAAATTAAAGCGTTGCTTAATCAGATTTTGAATGGGCAGGAATTTAGGTCCCGGTAAATGTGACCATCTAAACCATTCCCACTTTTCACACTTGTTCGGCTCTTTTAAGGTTAATATGCCCGAATCGTATTCTGCGATTACGAACAAAGTAATATAGTGTTTTTGTTCCTCTTTGAAAATATCGTTGGTATATGGTCCAGATCTGATATTTCTTATGGTTAAACCCGTTTCTTCAAAAAGTTCTCTTTTGGCACAATTTTCTATTGTTTCTCCGAATTCCAAATGGCCGCCAGGAAACTGCCATGTACCTGATCCGTGTGAACTCGCACGTTTTCCAAGAAGAACCTTGGAATCTTTGACGACGATAATTGCGACGCCAACTTGTGGACTCATGGAACATCTCCTTGTACAGAATTTTTCAGAAAAGATCAGGCTTTTGCTTGCTGGGTTTCTTCTTCGGTTTCGAGTTTCAAAAAGACCTGTTTTTGCGTGCATTTCATAAGTGCTATTTCCCGGACCGTTTTCGATACACCGTCAATTTCTGCGGCCAGGCAACCATTCCAGAAAAAGTCGGTTGCTTTCTGAAAAAAATTGTCCAGATTCTTTCCGTCGATCCATATGCCCTGCTCCAGAAACATGGGGCCAAGCTCCAAGGCCACAAGATTAAATAGCTTTAGCATCACAGTGCCATTTTCATTAGAACCGTCTAAGATAGTATCCTTATGGGAGATTTGACTGCGCATGGCTGCATATGCACCATCCCGGCGTAAAGTGGCCCCGGCCAGACCGGGCATGGCGGCGGAAAGTGCCAGTGTGGATCCTTGTCGGATCACAGCAGTATCGATATTATCAACGACCTTTCCGTCTAGAAATATGGTTTGAATCCTCTGGTCAATATAGTCGTTACTCAGGCCCATTTGCCGATACAGTAAATTTCGAACTGAAATTCCTGTCCTGAAGTTTGTAGTAAAACCCTGTCCAAGGAGAGGAGAAAAAAGTGATATCCGGTCCGGTTTTACGGTCAGACTTATTTTTGTGACGGTATTATTTTTAAATTCTGATTTCATGGAATTATTGAGAATAGATGGATTTGTCCTATATTTTGTCAGGCTGAAAAAATGGGGAGCCCTACTGTGAACTCCCCGTTTTTTCAAAATTATAAATGGCTGGTATTACCAATTATAGACCTGATCGAGATCTTCATCCTTGACCTCAAAGATGACATCATGGGGCGGAAGAACTTCTGTCTTGAAAAAATCGGGCAGACGGTCATCTTTGGCCGTAAAGCCGGCTCTGGAATTGAAATCTCTTTCAAAGGAAAGGATATTTTTGCCCAATTCGGTAACATCGTCTGCCGTAAGGTTCTGTCCGGTAAATGCACTGATCATGTCCACAAGGGCACTAAATGTTTCCGGCTGATCCAGGACCGCAAAGGCGATAAAAAGGCACATGCCGGTGGCGTCGATGGCGGCTGTGGCAATTTGAAGGTTTCTGGAGAGTTCCACCTGGCCTTCAGGTTTTAAGGGATCTACACTGCCTCCGACATTAAGCACGTTAGCCGTTACTGCGTAACCGGCGGTGTGATCGGCACCCATAGTGCTGGTAGCATATGTCACGCCGATCCCCTGGACGGAACGGGGATCGTAAGCCGGCAGGGCCTGACCTTTTACTACGGGAACCCGTTCAACGCCAAATACCTTTCCGGTAACCGCTGCTCCGTTTCCGAGGATACGCCCCAGAGGAGTTCCTTTACCGACTTCTTTAAGAAGGTTGATAGCGGCCTGTGCGTCGCCGAATTTGGCCAGACCTGCTTCCATGGCCACACCGATGGTGGCGCCCATTTCAATGGTATCCAGACCGAAATCATCGTCCATACGGTCGAGTTCGGCGATGGCATCCATATCATCGATACCGCAGTTTCCGCCGTGAGCCCAGACCGTTTCATATTCCGGTCTTTTGGTAACATAATTTCCGTCTTTGTCATTGTAGATCCCTGAGCACCGAATGACACAACCCTTGTGACAACCGTGAGCAACCATACCGCCCCGGGCCTTCATAATTTCCGACTGGGTTTCACCGCTGATACTGCCGGCACCATCAAACCGGCCTGTTTGAAAATTATGGGTAGGCAGTGCACCGGCCTCATTGATGACATTGGTCAAGATATTGGTCCCGAAAGAAGGGAGTCCTTCGCCGGTTATGGGATGTTTTTTGAGTCCTTGGACAAACGCCTTGTTGGCGGCTTTAAATTTTTCCGGGTCTTTGGGTAATCGGGTGGGCATGCCGGTGTCG
>JAFDCA010000064.1 GCA_019313025.1 Deltaproteobacteria bacterium | reverse complement strand
TTAACGCGCTCTAATTTGCTCAGACAGCTTCCCGACCTCAACGAAATCATCCGGCGGCTTACGGTAAATTGTGACCGTTATTCATTCAATCGGAACATATTTTTGGCAACTGCTATAAAGGTTTGCAAAACTGAAGGCATCAAATTAGGATATATATTTAATTTTACCCGTGTTCATCTAAAGTTCGATTTTTAAGCAAAACCATTTGAATTTAGATGAGATTTTCATTTTTAAATGGTCAAAAAAATAATTTTTCAACCCGTCGAACAACATGAAAATTATTTATGCCCGCATTCGCCAACGAGCCCGCCAAATTGTTTCTCAGTATCCATCTCCTGATTTTTATCACGACTATCCTCTCGCAAATGAATTGTCTCTAAAATATTTTGAGACAAATCCTTTCATTGAAAAATTGCGATCATTTGTTGCCGAGCGCTTAGACGACAATTTTGGGCACGGTATTAAACATGCATTTAAAGTTGCGATTGATGCAGGTGCTTTAATGATTATTGAAAATAAGCTTGCCGGGCGCTCCGACAATTTTATCAATCAGAGAGTCATCATCGTCCAATGTGCCGGTCTTCTCCATGATATTCAGCGAAGGTATGAAAATCATGCTGTTAAGGGGGCTGTTTATGCAAGACAAGTTCTTCAGGTTTTTCCTTTTAAATCCCATGAAATCGATGATATCTGCCGGGCGATTCGCAACCATGAAGCCTTTAAAAAAACTGAAAAAGCCAGTACCTCTGACGGTGCGCTTGTATCCGACTGCCTTTATGATGCCGACAAATTTCGATGGGGACCCGACAACTTTACCGATACGGTATGGGCCATGGTATCCTTTTTTAACATTCCTGTTGCCCAATTTGTGGATCTTTATCCGGAAGGAATGGAAAAACTTGCCAGAATAAGGCACACATTCCGGACGAATACCGGTAAAAAATATGGTCCTCAGTTTATCGATCTCGGTCTTGCCATCGGCGAGAAACTGTTTGATGTTATTCAAACAGAGTTTGCTTATTTATTATAACCGACGATTTTTTTTGTTGCCAAAGTTTCGTGCCGGAATATGGTTTCAAAGCCTTTACGGAACTTTATTGTCATTCTGGAAATTATGCGTGTGAGATGTGAGGGGGGCCCGTTTAGAAAAACGGTGTATTTATATATTATAAATATTCGAGCGAACATCTTTCTGTCGATCACATTCGTTATCATCGTAGCTACTGCGATTTGGGGTTCAAGTTTTTGCGTCAAAGCCGATGAGAAAGATTTTCCTTTTTATCCGGGTGAAAAACTGACGTATCTACTTAAATGGACAATTATTCCGGCAGGTGAGAGCGTTCTTGAAGTGCTTCCCATGGAAAGCATTGATGGGGTTAAATCCTACCATTTTTTGCTGACGGTTAAATCAAATACCTTTATCGACACCTTCTATAAGGTGCGAGACAGAATAGATGCCTATGCAAATACTGAAATGACCCATTCGGTATGGTATAAAAAAAAGCAGCGCGAAGGAAGTACCCAACGAAATATTGTTGTGAATTTCGATTGGCAGAATAACAAGGCACAATATACCAATTTTGAAGAGAAACGGCCGCCAATTGACATAATGCCCGGATCGTTTGATCCATTATCTGCGTTTTATTTTGTCCGTCTTTTTGATTTTCAAAAAAAATCAACAATTGAGCATCCGGTTACAGATGGAAAGAAATGTGTCATCGGTAAACTTTCTGTCATTAAAAAGGAAACACTTAAACTTGAAAGCGGCACATACGACACGTATCTCATAGAACCGGAACTGAAACATATTGGTGGCGTTTTTGAAAAAAGCAAGGACGCTAAAATTCAGTTATGGGTTACTGCAGATAAACGAAAAATTCCGGTAAAAATAAAAAGCAAAGTTGTTGTAGGAAGCTTTTCGGGGGAGCTTGTTTCGGCTTCAGGTTTAAAATGAGACCGTTGAAAAACGCTCCCTTTTGCCCGATCCCGGCGTTGGGCTCAAATTTTAATCTTCGAAATACTTCATGTATGTCTGTGGTTAAAATTTTCGCCCGCCTTGGTCCTGAACAAAACTGAACGTTTTTTAAAGGTCTCAAAGATATAATAGATAAAATCTATGGAAGATAAAAGTACAGCAAATAACGGCGCTTTGTCAGGAATATTGGTTATGGATCTGTCCCGTTTGCTGCCTGGACCGTTTTGTTCCATGATATTGGCGGACCATGGTGCACGCGTGATTTCGGTGGAAGATAAACGTTTTTTATCTGATGATCTCTTTATTTCCGAGGTCAATCGAAACAAAGAGCACATGTCCTTAAACTTGAAAACCCAGGAGGGCAAAGAGATTTTTTTCCGTCTTGTTAAAAAAGCAGATATTTTGCTGGAGGGGTTTCGACCCGGGGTTGTCCACAGGCTCGGAATTGACTATGATACGGTTCGTAGCATCAACCCAAAAATTATTTACTGTTCCATTACAGGATACGGTCAAAGCGGTTCCTATCGGAATCGAGCCGGACACGATGT
Organism: Deltaproteobacteria bacterium; assembly: GCA_019313025.1. Next base: position 263 of record JAFDCA010000064.1, on the reverse strand, counting down.
AAATTTTCTGGGCTACTCGGGTATTTTAGATCTTATGGGCGAACCGGATCGACCACCATCCATTCCTGGTGTCCAAATTGGGGACATTGCTGGAGGAGGAATGAACGCCGCCATTGGAATCCTTCTGGCGCTATGGACCAGAGAGAGGACCGGCAAAGGTCAACATATCGATATTTCCATGACAGACACAATGGTAAGCTTTTTATCACTGGCGCTTTTTTTGTATCAGCGCTCAGGAGAACCCCCCAAACGGGGTGAATCCA
>JAFDCA010000063.1 GCA_019313025.1 Deltaproteobacteria bacterium | reverse complement strand
TTACAACGCTTACAAAAGTCAACATGAAATGTGCTCTCACTGTGAAAGTTCTTTAACCTTTACGGACGGCACTCCCCGTGTCAAAGAGGAAGCAGGATATGACACAAACGGCAGGCATATAAACTACTTGCAGCACACAACCCCTATAGTGGACGGAGATGGCAATTTCCCCTATATCGTTCATATTTTCACCAACATTACCGAAGCTACTCAGATTCGAGATGAACATCAGATTCTTTTTGACCAGGTTCCCTGCAACATATTACTCATTGACAGAGATTTTCGAATCGTAAAAGCCAATAAACGGCTTCGGGAGTCTCTCGGCAATCCGGAAGGCAAACACTGTTTCGAATCACTCAAAGGATTAAAACACAAATGTAGTGAATGTACAGCCAGACAAACCTTTGAAGATGGACAAATACACACCGGTTATCACATTTGGAAATCCGGCGTAGGAGAAACTTCCCATTTACATGTCATCACCGTACCGTTGAAACGGTCTGACGGCAGCTTTGATGTCGTTATGGAGATGGCTGTGGACGTCACAGAATTGATGAAACTTCAGGATGGATTGAAATTTGCGCACACATATCTCGATACCATCATTTCAACTTCCATGGACGGCATCTTTGCAGTAGATGAAAAAGGAAAAGTGACAATTTTCAACCCGGCGGCCCGAAAATTTTTTAAAATCAAGGATAACCAAGTGATTTCGAGAGAAAATTTTACCGCCATGCTTCCTAAAGATTTTTTGACCAAGGTGTTCGAGCAACGCGAACATGTCTATCTGCCGGAAGCGGAGGCTAAAACAATTGACGGCGAGGCTTTTCCGGTACGTCTGGTGGGCAACAAGTTGATGGTTGACGACAAATCAATCGGTATGGCCTTTTCAGTTCAGGATCTAAGGGAGATTAAACAGCTTGAAAAAGAAAAGCTGGAAGCCGAACGCCTATCGGCTGTTGGCCATACCGTTGCCGGATTGGCCCACGGCATAAAAAATCTGAATACCGCTCTGGAAGGCGGTATGTACATGCTGCAAACGGGTTTGGCCAAAGGAAACATCGAACGTATCCAAAAAGGCATGGAGATGTTGGAGCGGAATATTGAACGGGTTTCTATATTTGTAAAAGCTTTTTTGAGCTTTTCCAAAGGCCGTGAAATTCAAGCCAAAATTTGTGATCCTGCTGAAATTGCAAAAGAAGTTGTCGATTTATACGCCGTCAAGGCCGATAAGCTGGGTATCACGTTAAATTTCGAAAAAATAGGTGATATCGCCCCGGCTCCCATTGATTTTGAAAGCATGCACGAATGCCTGACAAATCTTGTGGGCAACGCTATAGATGCCTGTCAGATGAGTGACGAAAATTCGTGTTATGTAACGGTTCGGACTTTTGAGGAGTATAATACGATTATATATGAAGTTACTGACAACGGATGCGGTATGGACTATGAGGTAAAGCGTAAGGTTTTTACAACCTTTTTCACCACAAAGGGTTTGGGGGGCTCCGGCATAGGACTGTTAATGACCAAGAAAATTGTCCATGAGCATGGTGGAACCATCGCTTTGAAATCCAAGCCCGGCAAAGGAACCACTTTCAGCATCAGACTTCCAAGAAGGCGTTTGCCCAAACCGGTTGAAAAAGAAGCCTGATTCCGAATTTCTCATGACAAACATCAAACAGAAGAACAAAACAAAACGATATTAAATAATATATCGAAATTTTATATAGGTGATTGAAATCAATAAGATTCTGATTGTTGAGAACGAGCAAGATATTATAGCCTATTTTGAAACCATATTTCAAGACAATGGCTATGATACCGTTTCAGCAAAAGGTGGTATGGAGGGTTTTGAACGGGCCAAATCAGAAAAACCTGACCTGATAGCACTTGATATCACCATGCCGAAGCAATCCGGATAGAAATTATATCGTCAATTTAAAGATCAACCTGAACTTACAAATATTCCGGTTATCATTATCACCGCCCATGAAGATTTTTTGGGAATATTTCTTGATGATCTTAAGGGATATGCGCCTCCTGAAGGCATTTTTTACAAGCCGATTGATGCAAAGAGGGTACTGAAATTAATTGCTAAAATATTATCCAGATAAAATGAAACTGCAATGCCTTTTTCCGATAGAGATCGTTTAATGAGGATTTACGCATCCTTATTCATTGACATTCTTTTTAATGATATCGTCCCCAATAATTCTAATTTCTTCACATAAAGGAGATGGAAAATGACCCAAGCATCTGAAAAAAAAATTCTGGTAGTGGATGATGAACCGGATGTTCGTAATTTTTTAGCGGCCTGTTTAGAAGATGCCGGTTTTATTGTCGAAACAGCTGTAGATGGCATGGATGCCTTAGAAAAAGTTGACGCATTTTCTCCTGATTTAATGACCCTTGATATGGTCATGCCGAGAATGCCCGGGATCAAGGTTATTCGAGAGCTGAGAAAACAAAAAAAGTGGGCCAAATTGCCCATCATTATCATCACCGCTCATGCCCGAGATGACATGGGTAGCGACCAAATTAAGGAATTTATGGCCTTGACGGCGAACGTACGCCCAAAAGTTATATTGGACAAACCGATTTCCACAACCAATTTGATTAAAACGGCATGTAAAATTTTGGGGGTAGAGTGGGAAGGTGAAGAAGATATAACCGAAGACATGTCAGATGAACGCAGTAAACTTGCAAGACTCATTCACCAGGCCGATTCGGACACATTGCGAAAAATACGTGACATGTTAAAGGAAAAGAAGGATAAAGAGCCCTATTTTCTATTTGAGTAGACAGGAAGATGCAACAAATTATTTCTCATCCAGTCAAACGGTTTGACGGGATATCTGTTTTTTATTGATCTGTATGGAGTAAAAACTATTCAACGTTTTTCATTGCTCCCCCATTTAACGACCGATCAATCCGCCTCAACGGCCCATTTTGGGTTCCGTTCAGCCTTGCTAAAAAAGTGCCCCACATCGCTCTGCATACACCTTATTAAAAAT
>JAFDCA010000062.1 GCA_019313025.1 Deltaproteobacteria bacterium | reverse complement strand
GCGTTAAAGAGAACATCTTCGAAGTATTTCAAATTAAAACATAAAATCAAACTACTGAACGATATTCTAAAAAGCCATGGACATGTTCTCTTTTACGCGCTTTTGTTTGCGAGTTCTTGCCGATCTCAACGAAATTATCCGGCGGATGAAACGGAAGATTATTCTGACAATAGCTATAAATACTTAATTTTCCTATGTTTAATAATTCACTATTTTGTCCGGCATATTTTTTACTCTGTGAAGGTACGTTTTTATCGCGGAACGGGTTCTGGTTTCTTTGTATTACGGAATGGTACGTCGGCTGATCTGAAAGAAATTCTCAAATCCTTCCATGATGATTCCTGATTCGTGCTTCACACGAAAAGATTAACAATCTATTTCAGTTTCAGTGATGGAAGAATTGATAAGAAAGGATTTCCAAGCGTTCGAATCGAACCTGTCGGCGTTGGGCTACCTAATGTCTATATTTCCAAAGCAAAACCAAATAAAACGGTAAAATTTGATGGTATAGATATAGAACCGCTTTTACCCTTCGCACCAAAACAGCCCGAACGCTGTGGAACATCATATCCCCCAACCAATTGTGTAACGACTCAATGAAACTCACGCCGATAACATACGGCGGGATCGTATCTTTTGTTTGAACTTAGACTATTACAAGTGATATGTTGTAATGTAAAATGTAACCTTAAAATTTTCAAACGGACAGTCTTCAAAGGATGATGATGAACAAAATACCGCTTGGCATTGTCAATTTTTCCAACTATGAAAAAAGCGTTTTGGCGCTCATGGAATTGCTTGGGGCGGATCAGATCCTTGCCGACCAGAAAAAAGTCGTTATCAAACCCAACCTGGTCAACACATCACCGCCGCCCATCACCACGCCGGTTCAAATTGTGGCTGCAATAGCCGACTATGTAAAATCCGTGAGCAATGCAGAAATTGTCATCGCAGAAGGGTGCGGTGCACCTCTGTACAATACTCAAAGGCCTTTTCGCAAACTCGGTTACTCGGATCTGGCCGAGTCCAACGGCATTACTCTGGTGGATCTCAATCATGCCGAAACAACGGAACTCACCGATCATCGTTGCCATGTCTTCCCCAAGTTCACGATGCCTCGATTGGTCATGGATTCATTTTTGATTTCGGTTCCGGTGCTTAAAAAACATTCCCTTTCAAAAGTCACCCTTACAATGAAGAACATGCTCGGTTGTGCGCCTCCAGATCACTACGGCGGATTTCTCTGGAAAAAATCGAGGTTCCATAAGAACATGCACCGCTCAATATTCGAAATGAACCTATACCGCGCGCCCGATCTCACCATTTTGGACGGAAGCGTGGGTTTGGCATGCCATCATCTCGGAGGACCGGAATGCCGTCCGCATGTTGGCAAGCTGATCGGAGGTTTCGATCCCGTTGCTGTGGATGCATACGGTGCAGAACTTCTTGGCGTGGACTGGAGGGATGTGGAGCACATACGCCTGGCACACATGGTCATCGGTCGCGCCGGTGACCCCGCAAAATATAAATCCGAATTCGTTAACGGACAATCTATATAGACTACCTATCCTGAACAATCCGGAAAAGTTTTCTATCACGAAAGCACGAAAAGATAATAATAAAACATCGTGCTTTCCTCATTTCGTGTTTTCGTGATTTTTTTTATTTTTTTAAACAACATTCTGTCGATATTGCAGCAATAAGAACCTAAAGAATACCATCCGACTTGGTGGCCACGCCCAGGATTCCCATTTTTTTCAACTCAAAAGAATTTATAAGACTCAAGCCCGCTGCATCCAGTTCGGCTCGAAGATCCTTGCTGGTAAAGCGATCATGTTCGGGGTGAAGAAGGATGTGTTTGGTAATTATATTCTGATAGAGTGAAGGATAAAGCTCTTCCATGTAATACACACCGCCGGATTTCAAAACTCTGGCGATTTCCGAGAGTGCCCGTCGCCAGTTCGGAACATGATGCAAAAAACCGAATCCGAACAGTGCATCCAGTGCATCTGATTTGAATGGAAGATCGATGGAATCTCCCACGAACATCGTCATAATATTGTTTGTCACACCTGAAAGATACGTTTTTGCCCCTTGAATCATTTTAATATCCAGATCAAGGATATGCAACCGAGACGGCTTAAAGGCTCTATGTATCAATTTTGCCCCTGCGCCGCGGCCGCACCCCACCTCCAGAATGGTTGCTCCGGGATTCAGCGGCATTACGTGTTGAAACCACTTCATCTCAAGATGCTGGTGAAATACCCTTATAGGATTGTTGACCACCCACCGTTCGGCCCAGTTCAGTTTCATGGTTGTACCTCACAATTCAACAGGTTGTTTGCCCAGACGAAAATCTTTTTGAGCGCTCATTGAAACATTTTTGGTTCATGAATCTTGGCGAACTGAAAGAAAAGCGATTCCAACTGTTTGATCCCGAAAGGCGAGTTTTGGAATCGCCTGGAGTGAGACTTAGATTTATCAAAAAATGTTACAGAGCCGGCGAAAAATGATTTGGGCAACAGTTCGTCGATTTTCGCCCACGAATTGGAAAAACAGTTTCATTTCTTCGCCAAATGGATCATTGCAATACCGTTGGTGAGTTTACGTTCCGCCACCGTGGAGAACCCAACCTGTTTCAACAGAGCCGTCAGCTCATTCGGTAATGCAAAAGTTCGAATGGACTCGGTTAGATGCAGGTATGCCTTGCTTGATCCCGCGATAATCTCACCGATCGCCGGCATCACATGAAATGAGTAAACATCATACAACCACCGGAATAACGGCGATGTCGGTTTTGAAAATTCCAGACACATCATTTTCCCCCCAGGCTTCAGGACACGGCACATCTCTTTAAACCCCTGATCCATATGGGTTACATTTCGAATTCCGAAACCCACCATGGCGGCATCGAAATATTCGTCTGGAAAAGATACGTATTCAGCATCTCCTTGAACAAACCAGATGCGCTTTTTAGTCGGCAAATAAGTTATTTTATGCACGCCCGCTTCGATCATGGCCCGGTTGATGTCGTAAATGATCACCTGGCCGGACTGGCCGACGGATTTAGCAGCCAGAATCGCCAAATCGCCGGTACCGCCGCACACATCCAACACCCGGTCTCCAGGATTCAGGTCCATGGACCGGATAGCGGTCCGCTTCCAAAGATGATGGATGCCAAAACTCAACAGCGTGTTCATCAGATCGTATCTTCTGGCAACGGTATTGAAATGTCGAAGAACCCATTGCGCCTTTTCATCCTCAGGTACTTTTCGGTAACCGAAAAAAGCTGTTTTATCAGAACGCTGGATGTTCTCAGATCGATTCTGCCGGTGATTTTCATCAAGCCATTTTTTTCTTTTCATCAATATCTCGCAGTGCACTTATATGCGTTGAAACTCGGATTTTTTGGGCCACCTTAACAAAGGGCCTTTTAAGTATCAAGCAATATCACCTGAATCTTTCATGAAAAATTAAGCTTGATGTGTATTCAGTGACATATTAATAAAGGCCAGCATATCGATTTGTTGAATTTCCATTAAACCGGAGGTAAACATGCGCTGTTCAGACAACAAAACAAAATCACATTTTGCACAAATGAAATTCAGATCGAGAGATACGTGCCTGTTGAAAGGGTTATGGATCGGCATGCTTTTTTTCTTTACGATGATCCCTACGACGACAGTGGACGCAACGGATCATTCCAAGATGATAAATTGTAATGTTCATCATGGCACTTGCACGCAGAAGCTCCGAGATACGGATATCACCCTTGATATCAGCCCAAAACCGGTTAAAGCCATGACAGATCTCAAGTTCACCATCAACCTGACAGGAAAGCAAGGCGTATCCGAACCTTTCATCGATCTCGGGATGCCGGGCATGAAAATGGGCCCAAACCGTGTGTTTCTCAAATCCAACGAAAAAGGGGTTTATTCCGGAACCGGCACCATTGTTCGATGTCCCAGTGGAAAGAGAATTTGGAAAGCGACCGTCACGCTTCCGGACATGGGATCCGTGGAGTTTATATTCGATGTCATCTATTGAGGCCTTATACCTTACGTTCCTGACCACCGGTTTTGTTGTTGGTTTTGGACATTGTATCGGCATGTGCGGCCCCATCGTTGTCTCCTTTTCTCTTAATTTAAAGACCAAAAGGGTTATGGTGCCGAATCTCTTTTATCATGTCGGTCGGATTACGACCTACGCGTTTCTCGGCGGCATCATGGGGGCTACCGGCGCTTTTACTCGAATAACCACCGGCATCGGCGGCCTTCAAAAAGGCGCCATGATCTTTGCAGGACTCATCATTATCATTATGGGGCTGGGCATGAGCGGTTGGGTTCCGCTGGGACAGATTTTCGGGGATTATGGCCGTCCCGACGGAATCATTGCACGGAGTTTTCGAAAATTGTCCGGCATACAGTCCACCGCAGCCTTTCTTCCACTGGGTTTGGTGCTCGGCCTGCTACCGTGCGGGCCGGTGTATACGGCCCTGATTGCAGCAGCCGGATTGGGCATGGAAAATCAAAACACGTTTAAAGCCGTTCTTTCAGGAATGGGACTTATGACCATGTTTGGCATCGGTACCATTCCGTCGCTTTTGATGGTGGCCAGGCTTTCAGGAATGGGCTGGTTGAAGTCAAGAAACATTATTTATAAAATCGGGTCGATACTGATGATCGGTGTGGGAATATATTTCTTAATCAAGGGGCTGCGATTTTGATGATATAAAAATGTCTAATAAACCTCAGTTAGTGTCCATCCATGAATCAAAAATGAACACAATGGGTGTCCAATTCAGAAATGAGCAATTTTTGTTCTGATCAAGGCTGCACAAGGATTTGCGGTGAGGCGTACGTTTGTACGCCTAGCCGGAAAACCGCGGAGAACGCCGAGCAGGACAAAAAGGACCATTTATGGATGGACACTAGTTACATGCTTGACAAATACCATTGCTTAATGCAGTAATACAAGATATTTGAATTCCCGGTCTTCCAAGGCAAGGAGGTGTCAATTTGAAACAGGGAAAATGCCCCAAATGTGGATCTGAAAATGTGTATGAGGGAGTTGACGTAGTGCCGAAAAGCGGTCCCTTCGGCAGCAACAGCATCCCCATCAGCATTGTTTCCATTGCTGCGCTTGACAATTACGTCTGTAAGGAATGCGGTTACCTTGAACGGTATATCGCTGAACCTGAAAAACTGGAAGAAATCGGTAAAAAGTGGCCCAAAGCCGGTAAGGTTGAACACGAAAAAGCCTGAGTCGATTTTTACATGGAAAAACCCAAAAAAATAAATCCGGGTTTTGTCATTCAAAACTTGAATTTTTATCATTTTATTTTTCAGGGGACAACAGTGTGAAAGAATTCTGGCGGCTTGGAAAAATAATTCGAATCCTGATCAAACACGGCTTTGGAAATATTGTCGAAAGGCTTTTCAAAAGACCGGAAACAATTCCTGTTGATCAAGAAGAAAAAGAATTAACGACCCAAAACGGCTTTCCTTCCCCCCATCGTGTCCGGTCCGTGTTAGAAGAACTCGGTCCCAGTTTTATCAAACTCGGCCAACTGCTCAGCACCCGGGCAGACATATTTCCTCCCGAATTTATTGAGGAATTTACAAAACTTCAGGACCAAGTACCGCCCGTACCCTTCAACCATATCAGGGATACTATCCAGAAAGAACTCAGACGTCCTTTGGAAGATATTTTTGCCGAGTTTACACGGGAATCCATGGCCGCGGCTTCTGTGGCCCAGGTCCACATGGCCACGCTTTTCAGCGGCGAACAGGTTGCTATCAAGGTCATTCGCCCGGGCATTGACAAAGAAATCCGAAAAGATATCCGACTGATGAACGCCATCGCAAAAAGGGCTGAAAAAGCCTTTGAGATCGCCCGTGTCGTCGGTGCCGTTAATCTGGTAAAGGAATTTGAACGGATTATTTTTAAAGAACTCGACATGTTCATCGAAGCCGGGAATATCGAGAAATTTGCCAAAAACTTCGAAACGATCGATGAAATTTATATTCCAAAAGTGTATTGGGATTACACCTCAAAATCGGTTCTGACCATGGAACATATCCCCGGTATTAAAATGGACCGGGTGAATGACATCAAAGCCCATGGTATCGACCCAAAGGAAATTGCATTGATCGGACTCCGTTCCTTTTCCCGCCAATTGATGGATTTTGGTTTTTTCCATGCAGATCCCCATTCCGGAAATACCATCGTCATGTTTGACGGCCGTGTCAGCCTGGTCGATTTCGGCATAATGGGTTATCTGGACGATGAAACCATGCAGCACATCGCAAACCTTTTTCTGGGCTATGCTGAACATGACTATGATATGGTCATGGAAGCATTGCTGGATACCGAACTCATCAACGAAGATACCATGGATCTCAAAAGCTTCCGTAGAGAGCTTATGGATACGAGCGAACCTTTTTATGGACGGAGTTTGCAGACCGTTTCGGTCAAAGAAGTCTATGACCAGGTCATTCATCTGGTATACAAATACAAGATTCGGTTACCGAGGAATCTTTTGCTACTCTTTAAGACATTTATTCAGACAGAAGCCCTCGGCAAGATATTGGGAAGTGACGCCAGCCTTTTGGAAATAACGAAACCTTATGCCAAAGAACTGCTCAAACGCAGTTATCTGGCAAAAAGCGTCTTGAGAAACATTCGTAAAGACACATTGGCCATGGGCAACCATATGAAAGTGATGCCCAAGCTCGTTCATAATATTCTCGATCAAACCGCCAAAGGCAAACAGCGAATAGAACTCCGGCATACCGGTTTTCAAGAAATCAATGCCCAGCTTGTAAAAAGCATCAATCGGGTAATCATCGGATTGGTCATTTCCGCCTCGCTCATTGCCGGCGCTATGGTGTTGAATGCACCCCAACACATCTTTTCATTTACCGTCGATCTTTTCTGGTTTAAAGGGATACCCCTGACAGCGATTTTAGGACTGACCGGCTATGTGATTGCCACGTTTCTGGCCGTCTGGCTTATCATGATGATTTTGCGATCCAGAAAATTATGACGTAAACTGGAATACACCCCCCAATGGTTTTCGGTGTTAAAAGTAAGTCTTGGCCCCTGCATAACGTGTCTTAAAATACCGGCTATTCAGAAATGACCTCCGTACCTTTTTTCCTTTTCCGGGGGCATGAATAAACTGACCGTTTCCATCATAGATGCCCACATGTGAAATTCTACTACCACCAGACGTACGGAAGAACACCAGATTCCCTTTTTCCAGATCGCTTCTTCCTACAGATATACCTGAATTCCACTGCGCTCGGGAGGATCTGGGGAGTTCCAACCCGTTCAGCTGATAAACTGTCATGGTAAAGCCGCTGCAGTCAAACCCCTCTTCCGCGGACTCGCCTCCCCACCTGTAAGGTACACCGATAAAGCTGTCGGCCGTTCGGATTATTTTATCTTTCAAATTATCTCTTGGATATTTCTTTGGGGCAACAACATAAAAGTTGTCGATAATTCCTTTAGAAAAAAGCGCTTGTGCCCTTTCCGCAGCAGCTTTTCTGGATGGGAAGTTACCGAAACGAACCTTGTACAGACCCGAATGATGTAAAAAATGATAGGCATTTACACCTTGTTTTCGTAATTCTTCGTTAAAACGTATTGCGTTTTCCATGTTTGAAAACGCACCCACCTGAATCGTGTAATGGATTGACGGCAGCTGGACCGGCGAAGCAGGTTTGGTGGATGGCGTTACGGGGATACGACTGCATCCAAAGATCAAAAAGACTATAAATACAAGAGTATAGGGCACTATTCGTTTGATAAAATCAACGTTTTTGTCCCTGGTAAAAAAAAGTCCATTCAACAAATCTTCTAAACAACAGATACATCTTTTTTTAATTCGGCAACAATATAGAACAGGGAGCGTGGCATATAATGGCATTCCCACGTCCCCTGCCGGTAATCGATCATATGAAGATATAAAAAAAAGACTAATATGAATGTGTTCCCAAAAAGACTTTCACTTTGAATTTGTCTTCCAATAGAACCTTGAGATTATCATAATCTATAGGGCATTCAGCGGTTTCCATCGCCAGCTTCATGCAGGTTCCAAGATGAACGGTGTCCACAGGTCTTTGCACATTGCCGGTAACCTCGGTCAATAATTTTACTCGAGGAACACAAAGACCCGGACAACCTCCACAATCTGTCATGGCAACCAACTCAATTTCATCATGTTTGGCAAACTCACCGTTTTTTTCCGCCATGCCCTTGAAACATTTAGCGCAGGCAATGCATGAATGATCCTTAATATTTTTACAGTACAAAATTCCAACTTTCGCCATGAATTCCTCCTTTCAACTGGATGTTAACACAGCAACAATTTTAATCATTCAATGTTGAAAAACAACTAAAGTCGAACCTCTTTTCATCTTTCAGAAAAACGCGGATATTGATTTAATAAATTGGTCGAAGATACCAGAAATATCTATTCAAGTCTTATTGTGTGTGTTATTCAAATGACATGAGCCCCTCTAAATGTCAATAATTAACTATTATTTCAAAATCATCAATGATACCTCCTACAGTTGCAACAACTGAGCTAATATATTCAACTCCGATGCTAGCTTTTGTATGTTTTATTTTATACCGGTTGTCATAAATATGTTCCGATTGAATGAATAACGGTCACGATTTGCCGTAAGCCGCCGGATGATTTCGTTGAGGTGGGGAAGCTGTCTGAGCACATTAGAGCGCGTTAAAAAGAACATCTTCGAAGTATTTCAAATTAAAAAATAACATCAAACGACTGAACGATATTCTAAAAAGCCATGGACATGTTCTCTTTTACGCGCTTTTGTTTGCGAGTTCTTGCAGATCTCAACGAAATTATCCGGCGGATGAAACAGAATGTTATTCTGACAATAGCTATAAGCGTGATGAAATTAAGGAGGGACACCTGAGAGATTTCATTTTAAATCTCATTATTGCATTATTCTCAACAGGTTGTATAGTTCTCACTTTTATTTTTTTTTGATGCAATGTCTTTTCCAGAGGGTTAAAGAGATGGGAATTCTTATTTTTGGGATAGGTTCTGATTAAAAAGTCTAAATATACTGCATCCATGGACTTTTATGTTGTGTGTGGGCTACTTTTTGTGCTAATCAAATTTCAGACATATCTTTTACCACCCCCT
>JAFDCA010000061.1 GCA_019313025.1 Deltaproteobacteria bacterium | reverse complement strand
GATCAAAACTAATTCAAAAGGAGGCCATTATGAATAGACTTATTACCGGTATGATACTGATTTTAGCAATTTTGATAAGGAAGCTGCAATTGATCCTTACGTGATGCTTCGCAATGCCTATGTGCAAAATCGCAACAAGTTGATCGCTGAATAAGTCATTGCTCATAATTTGGGATTTTAGCCTTTTTCATAGAAATAGCAGGAGAAATATTTTATAAGTTAATAATCCTCTAAAACTATAAACAAATAACCAATAACTCAATCTTTTAAGAGTATATTTAAAGAGGCACAATATGTCCCGATGGCTGTCTAAGCCTTTCAGAAAAGATCTTCTCTCGTCTCAATCCGGGTTAACTCCAAAACAAGCTATTTTAATCATATTAGCTAGCTCTTTCATCACATTGGTGATCGTACTTGCCGGATTTGCGCTTAACCGGGTCGAAAAAAAAATTAAGACGGACGTGGGCGAAGCCCTTCAGATCATTCTGCAAACCACCCGGGAGTCACTGAATTTGTGGATAGAATCCAACAAGCTTGATCTGACTCGACTTGCTGGAGATCCACGCATCGTATTTCTGGCTGAAAATCAACTGCAAGTGCCCCGTAATAAAAACGAATTGCTCAAAGGACAGGCTTTAAAAGAGTTGCGCAGATTCTTTCAAAATAATAAAGACCGGTTTGGAAAGGCAAATTATTTTATAATCGCGCCCGATTTTGTCAATATTGCATCAATGGATGATAAAAATTTGGGGTCCAAAAATCGTATTGCCTCTCAAGCTCTGGATCTTCTCAACAGAGCATTTAAGGGTGAGACTGTTATGGTTCCACCAATTTGGGCGGATGCGGATTTGGCCTCATCATCGGGTAATAAGGCGAGTGCCCTTCCGACCATGTTCTTCGTGGCATCGGTAAAAAATATCCAGGGTCAAATCATCGCGGTGGTTGCACGGCAGGTCGACCCATCAAAAGATTTTACAAGACTTATTCAGTTAGGGCGGATCAGGAAAACCGGGGAGACGTATGCCTTTGGCCGCTATGGCAAGCTGCTTTCACAAAGTCGTTTTGATGAAGATTTACGAAAAGCCGGACTGATCGCAGACGACCAAAAGAGCATTCTAAGGATTACTGTACGTGATCCAGGCGTTGATATGACCAAAGGCTTTTCCCCTTCAGTTCCCAGATACCAGCAGCCGCTGACCCTTATGGCCGAGCAAGCAACCAAGGGAAAATCCGGTTTAAATGTAGATGGATACCGGGATTACCGAGGCGTGCCGGTATATGGTACCTGGCTATGGGATGACAATTTGGGATTCGGAATGGCGACCGAAATCGATCAAACCGATGCTCTCGGCCCCTATTTCACCACTCGTACTGTGATACTAACCGTGTTGGGAATTACCGTACTTCTAGCGCTGGGTTCTCTGGTGCTAGCGGTCTTAATTGACGTACGTGCGAACCGGGCGTTGCAGAAGTCCCATGATGAGTTGGAGCTTCGTGTTGAAGAAAGAACAACCGAACTGAGGGAGAACCAAGCGCGCCTTGAACAGGCCGAGGAACGCAGCCGTTTGCTGCTCGAGTCCGCAGAAGAAGGTATATTTGGAGTGGGTGAGGGGGGGTTGGTGAACTTTATCAATCCAGCTGGATTGAAAATGCTAGGGTTTGATACCGAGGAAGTGATCGGGCAAAAGATTCACGCTTTGATTCACCATACCCGGACCGATGGCAAACCTTATCCTGTTGAGGAATGCCCGATGTATCAAAGCCTAACCCAGGGCACAATTGGCAGACGGGACAACGAGGTCCTGTGGCGAAAGGATGGCACCTCCTTTCCCGCGGAATATAGCAGTGTCCCGATTCGCAAGGATGGTTCCATTGCCGGTACCGTGGTTGTTTTTCGTGATATTAGCGAACGCAAGCAAGCAGACGAGGCTTTGAGGGAAAGCAGAGCGACTGCCCGAGGGCTGCTGGATGCTACACAGGAATCCCTCCTTCTCCTGGATAAAGAGGGCATTATTATCGCTGTAAACCAGACCGCTGCGCTCAGACAGCAGAAGACACCGCAAGATCTTATCGGAGCCAACCGTTTTGATCTCTTACCTCCAGATCTGCGTGAATCAAGAAAAGCCCATTTTAACAACGTCCTGCAAACCGGGAATCCGGCAGATTTTGAGGATGTTCGGGACGGAATAGTTTTTCACCATATATATTATCCGGTTCAGGACAAAACAGAGGCTATGATTGGAGTCGCCATCTTTGCCCAGGATATTACCGAACGAAAGCACATGGAAGAGGAACTAAGGCGAAACGTAGAAGAATTGGAGCAGTTCAGTAAATTGGCGATTGGACGTGAAATAAAGATGATCCAACTTAAAAGAGAAATAAACGAATTGCTGGGCCAATTGGGTCAAGGTGAAAAATACGAAATTGTCAAATGAAAATTATTAAAACGAAGGAAGATGAACGCAACGATGAGAAAGGAGGATCAGATGGACAGCGGAATCAAAGAGCAGATTTTGGAGCAGATCCCCACGCCGGTAATGGCGGTGAATACTGAATTGGAAATCATTTATATGAATGCAGCTGGTCGCGGTTTTCTCGGCAAATCGTGGGAAGAAATCAGGGGATATCACTGTTACGAGCTTTTTGAATCAAAACACTGCCAAACGCCGGAATGTCGCATGCGTCAGGCCATAGAAAATAAGGAAAGCCGCTCCGGCCGCAATGAGATTCCAATGGAGAACAGCACCGTATATATTGAATATTACGCCGTCCCACTCAGAGACGAAAAGAAAAATATTATTGGAGGCCTGGAATTTATCGTCGATATTACCGAGAAAGTACGCGATGAAAGAAGGCTGGAGGAGCAAAGCCGCACGATCCGCGAGATATCGACACCGGCCATCGAACTGTGGGACAGAGTCCTGGTTCTTCCTGTTTTGGGTGTGATTGATTCGATGCGGGCCCAGCAAATGACAGATACAATGCTGAACAAAATAAAGGAGACATCCTCCAAGGTAATTATATTGGATATTCAGGGTGTTGCGGCAGTCGACACCGCCGTGGCAAACCATTTAATCAAGATCACAAAGGCTACCCGACTGATGGGCTGTCAGTGTATCATTTCGGGTATATCGCCCGCTGTCGCCAACACGATTGTCCAGTTGGGAATCGACATGGGTGATATCAAGACAAACTCTACCTTGAGGGAGGCACTGGTAGATTAGTCTGCGATGCTGAATCTTGAGGTGGGAGGAGCAAAGCCCGCCGGGAGGGGACCTCAAAAGTGAAAGACCTGCAG
>JAFDCA010000060.1 GCA_019313025.1 Deltaproteobacteria bacterium | reverse complement strand
ATGTTACTGAAACAGTGTTTAAATCAAAAACGTATAAAATCATAAATTGAATGTCAATGTATACAAATTATTTCAGGAGTCTTAAAACTTCAAAGATCTATGGATGATTTCAGGTTGCACAATTATATGTGCATCCACGCACTGCAAAATAGGCAAGTAGAACCCCATTTTATGAACTATGCATTCCCATGGATAAATCCCATTTGATCTAACCTTTTGAAATGGAAATCTTTTAATAGTTCTTCATCAACCATTAAACATTCTGGTATGAAATTTGGGTTAGGATTTGTTAGATATCAAATATGGAAATACCATGCCTGGATTAAAGGCCATCTTTCTTGATAAGGGGCTTGATGGAAAAGTCAGGTGCAGGTTTATTTGTGATTGTTGCAGGGTTGAATCTTATGCGTACACAAATGCAAAACTCTGTTTAGAAATGTGGTTACAGGGTGGAAGTTGATTTATCCATTTTTTTCGAAATGATTATTAGGAGGGCATTACCACGCTTGTAAATGTCATTTCCATGGAGAAGTCTTTATACCTACAAAATAATTACCGTTCGGAGCTCTGTAACCTGCAATATTCCTTCCCGTCCACAAGAAGTAATTGTAAGCTTCAGGCGGATGATTGATCTGGACAATCGAGATAGAATCTTTTGAAACCCCATGTTCTTCTGTAAGTATTTTAGGAAGCCTTCCGCTTAAAGTATGTCGATATCCAACTTTAGCAATGACTTTATATCCCATTTGATTTATCTTCTTTATTTGGAAAGCCATGATCCTGTCTCGTATCCTGTTGTTTTTATTGGCAGGCTTGTACTGAGCCAACCAACTATTTTCATATTCAAGAGGAATTATTTTATAATTCTTCAATTTCTTCAATTTTTCCATTCTTTCCAGAGAGGAATTCCATCTTGCTTCAAAATCAATTCTTGCATATTCTTCTCTTTCCCAGAGCTCTGGATTATTCTTCTTCTGGTCTTCAGGGGTATGCTTGATTAATGATTCAATTAAATCTTTTTCTTTTCCAGAAACATATTCCTGCAAAGCCCGTTCTTCACCTATTATTGAATTATCTAATCCAAATACCACATTATGATTTTTAGAAATTGCACTGACCAAACTGTCTTCAAATCCCATAATATATCCTTCACGATTCTCCACCTGTTCAGGATACTTTTCTCCAATTAGTATTATATCTTTTTTTTCTAATTCTTCGATAAAGGTTCTATGATCCCTGCTGATATTATCATTCAAGTAGTTTTCAAGATCATTAATACCTGAAAGGACATTATTTTGAGCCAACTCAGGATGTTCTATAATTTTTTCAAGAAGAGCTACGGCTCTTTTAAAGTGAGGTTCTGTCTTCTTAGCCTTTTTAATGGTTTTTTTTGTGAAAAAAGAGTGCAGTTCGAATAATTCAGTCTTGGCTTGTTCATAGGATATATCCAAATTTATATAGTCAAAATACCCAATATTTTGATAATTTTCCATCATTTCTTTAAAATAATCAATTAGTTTTTGATTTTTGATTACAAATGTCTCCTCGAATATTTCGCCTCGAAATGTCTCTCCGAATATTTCTTCTCGAAATGGTATTAGATCTGCAAGAGTTGTTCGTGTTGAATATCTGATAAAATCTCTTCTGGATATTTCCTTTGAAAAAATATCTAACATTTTTTTCATTTATGCTCTCTTTTTTTCACTGAAAATTGCAAAACGGATAAAAACCAATATGTTACTTGTCTGCAAAAAGCATGCAAAACCAATATATTTCAAGAAATATCAAACATTTATATTGTTTATCGTTTAGAAATAGCATGCTTGATTCATCGCAGACTATATAATTTATGGGGCAAACCACCTAAAATCTGTGTAAAAATTTACATATTTTTAAGGCATACAAAGAAAAAAACGTTAGTAAGAATCGTAGGACGCAAAAGATGGATCTGAAAGGTCTCTGGAAGATCTAATTGAACATTATTAGAAAAAGCAATATACGGTAATAAGTAATAGTTCGAACCTTTGGTGTCTGCGATGAAAATGTAAATATCAGAGGTCTAAAATGTTTGGGATATCTTTTTTAGTGAGGGCAGATTTTTTCTGGGAGTTGCTTTTTTGATTTTATTATATATATTAAGGATTGTTTCGAAGTTATACTTATGGCAAGAGAGAAAAGGTCTATTAACTTATGTTAGGTCCCATAGGAGGAGTCATGAAACATGCAACTATTTTAATTGTCATCGTTTTATTGGTTATTGGATGTCACGGTGACTTACAGGCAAAACCGGATATTTTGTACGACATATGCAAGGCCAATAATTTGTTTAAAATATACGATCATGAGAATCTCAAGTTCACTTTCAATGTTCAACTTCCAGATAAAATAATAAAAAGAAGCTGGATTTGGAACATTAAACAAAACAAAATATTTTTAGATGGCACTGAGCAAGAGATTTCTCATGAGTTTATCAACGATATTTATTGGCTACTGTTTCCCTTGAAAGCTTACGAAAGCAGAGATCAAATTGAATTGATAGTTAATAAGGATAAAAAGTCTCCGCTATTAAACAAAAACTGTACTGAAGTAATTGTTAAGTATACAAGCGGAAAGGGTTATACACCAAATGATTCATATAAACTGTATGTTGATGAAAAACGAAAAATTATAGAATGGGCATATTTGAAAGAGAGCAAAGAACCCCCCAAACGAATGACATCATGGGAGGATTATAGAAACATTAATGGTATTCATTTGTCTCTATTAAGAAAAGGAGCAAATGAATTTAAAGTATGGTTTACCGATGTAAATTTTGAGTAATTAGAAATGCTTTAAATCTCCTTACACTTACCGATACACTAAACGATCCACTATTTCAGCGAAGAGTGAGATTGATATATTGGAGTTTGGTGTTTTGATGTAAAACCGGTGTTAATCCAATCGATAGGTAACTACTATTGATTACCGATCGCTACGATGAAAGTGTAAATATCAGAGCTCTAAAAAATTTGTTTTTTCAAAAATCATAAGGGCAAATTCTTTTCAAAAGGTTTGTCTTTTTTGTAATTTTATAAGACATACGATATGTTTAACGGAAATTGAGATGCTTGAACCTGTGTTCAT
>JAFDCA010000059.1 GCA_019313025.1 Deltaproteobacteria bacterium | reverse complement strand
TTCGAAGATGTTCTCTTTATCGCGCTCTCATTTGCTCACACAGCTTCCCGACCTCAACGAAATCATCCGGCGGCTTACGGTAAATCGTGACCGTTATTCATTCAATCGGAACATATTTTTGTCAACTGCTATAAAGCTTACCGGAGAAAAATGTGTTGTACCTTAACCTCAATCTACGAAAAAAATTTAAGCAACTTTAATTATAAACCAAGGTGTGATCCCGAATTCCGATACGATAGATACGTATCATAAATGCAACAAACATACCAATTTATAACATATTAATATTATTGTGATATGATTTTTGGGGGGTTGGGGTGTGCACATTTTTCTGTGCACTATTGCACAATTTTCTGTGCAAGTGATGGATCCCCGGACTGGGTAGATAACGCCGCTTGTCCCCACTTGAGCGTGATGTTGAGGTTAAGCCAATCTTGAACCGTCTGCAACAGGCCTTTCGGGAACGGCGAGCACCACAGTTCCATCGTCGCGATAGAAACCCACAAGCAAAAATTCTGACATCATCGGCCCGACTTGCTTTGTGGGTATATTGACAAGCCCAATAACCTGATGTCCCATCAAATCTATTTTGCTGTAAAGATCTTTAACCTGAGAACTGGTTTTTTTGATCCCCACTTCGGGTCCGAAATCGACCTCGATCCGGTAGGAAGGTTTTCGGATCTCCGGCAAATCTTTAACCGACACAACGGTTCCAGCAATCAATTGAACCTCGGCAAAATCTTTCAGGGTAATTTGTCTCATTTCATAAACTTCGTGATCAACGGAACAGGATGGTGATGGAAGGCCGTTGTTAGCAGTTTTTTACGGCATCGATGAATTCCTTCATCATCCTGAAATCTTTAACGCCGTCCTTTTCAACACCGCTGGATACATCCACACCAAAAGGTTTAATATCCTGGATTACGGCACAGACATTTTCTTTATTGAGACCGCCGGCAATGATGATTTTTCCTGTCATGTCTTTTACCCATTCCGGGAATTTCTGAAAAGTACCGCTGCCGATACTGGTGTCATATAGAAAATATTCATAATGGATATCCGAGGGCGGCATTTCTTTTGATGCCAATACCAGGTTGGGAACCTGCTTTGCTTCATATATTTGTGTATAATCGAATAGGTATGCAATGTCTTTCACATCACTATACGTAAGGCCGACAACGAAGCGTTTTATTTTTCCTTTGGCATATGCTGCCAGTTCAATTGCGTCCTTATTAGAACAATATCGTTTACTTTTTGAATAGGTTACAATTCCGATGGCGTCATATCCATATTCTATGGCCTTATCTATCTGTTCTTTTGTTTTTAACCCGCATACTTTTGCAAACATATTCATACTTTTGGCCCGGACAATATCCGTGGATTTTGTATTGTAAACACAATCATGCCACCTTTTGATTTAATGATAAGTGCTCATAACAATCTGGTGGTTTTACGGTTTCTATTATATTCATTTAAATTATATGTAAAATTGTGAAAAAATTAAATGTCCATATTTGACCATCGACCTCTAAGCATCACGGTTTATATTCAACGAGCGTAACATCCTCTCCAGCCAGCTCCTTGTCAATGATTTGCGAAATTCTCTCCCAGTCTCCTCCGGCCAGACCCGCGCCAATTCTGGGGAGTCCTATTCTTTTTCCTTCAAAATTCTCTTTGATCCATTTCATACAAGACCTTACGGCATCGTAGTCAACTTTTTCACCCTTACCACGATAATCGAACTGGGTGTAGGCATTGACAACAATGAGATGGATTCCTTTTTGTTCTATCTTTGCGAATGAGCAGGTACCTAACTTTTCTTTTGATCCCTTGGGCGTTGCTTGGTCTGCATCAAAGGCCTTTGGAAACTCTTTTTTGATTCCCTTTGCAATTCCGCCCCCCATGGTGCAAAAGCAGTTGCAACCATGAACAATCAGATCGAATTTTCCTTCTTTTGCTTTCTTTATCAGATCACCTTGGGTAACTTTCATGTCAATTCACTCCTACCATAGTGCGGGCATCACCTGCCGGGTTGAGCTTAGGGAAATCCCAGCCAGTGCCAATGCCGTGATTCATTTCTTTGTTAATAACCAATCCACCTTTTTCAAGTATAGATATTGTGTTTTAATTTTCAGCGTTTAGCGGGTCGCAAATTGCCACCACATGTTTAGACTGCTATCTCGGATATTGCATATTTGCAAGATGGCCTCACCCCGACTTGAAGTAAATAATTCCGGATAAAAATAGAAGCGTATCATTTTAGGTTGTCCCGGAAGTCCCCTGAAGCATGATAAAAATGGCAATACCCCACAATACTATGGCAAGAACAATGCTGACCAATACGGCGGCGCTACCGAGATCTTTCGCCCGTTTAGCCAGGGCATGATATTCTGGCGACGCGATATCTACAACCGACTCAATTGCCGAATTCAACAGCTCTACGACAAGTACGGATGTTGTTGCAAAAAAGAGCAACCCTTTCCAAAAAAGAGATAGGGGCAAAAAAAAGAGTGCAACCAAAACAACAACGAGTATGGAGACCTCTTGACGAAATGCCGCTTCTTTCGAAATTGCGAAACGTAAACCATTCAGGGAATAAAAGAAGGCGGCCCAGATTCTAGCAATGCCGGTTTTTGTCTTAAGTTTGCGATTCATGTTTTAAAGATACTTGACAGGTGTGAGATGCTCTGTTTCCCCTATCCGGTATACACCTTAATCGTTTGAGTTTCATAATATTTCCCATCTTCTAACGGTGTGCCGACCAGACCGGGGTGAGCGCCAACTAACAACCGAGTCTCCGTCCGACAAATGGTTATATGTTTTCTACAAAAATTACTTTTACAAATTCTGATAACACCTTAGCCCTATGCCTATGTTCTTTGCCATCAGGAATAAATACGCCATCTCCAGTTTGATAGACTATCTTTTCATTCTGGTATTCAATTTCGAACTTACCATCAAGGATGTATCCGTAATGCCCTTTTTCACACCAATGGAGAGGCATGTCTTTTGAATATACAACAAGACGTAACTGCTTGTCGCCGTGCTTAAAGATTTTGCATTTAACACCCTCAAGTGGTTCTTCCCAATTTAAGTCGTTAAAATTCACTTTATATTGAAACATAAACATTCCTCAATGGTTGGATGTATAACAGGTCCAAGATGGACTGTAACACCGATTTGGGGGAATAATTCCAGAAAAAATGACCTTTTACGATTTTTTGTCCTTCAGTAAATCCTTCAGGCTCGCGAAAGGCCTGTTATCGTAATCAGGCTCTTGTTCGCCGTCCGGCGTCGTTTTGTCATACCATTCCGAAACCTGGTCCCGGGAATGCTCATTGTCGTGGCAGTAGATACACAGCAACTCCCAGTTGCTGCCGTCCGGCGGATTGTTATCGTGGTTGTGATCCTTGTGATGGACGGTGAGCTCTCGAACTCTCTTGCCCGAAAATTCACGCCCGCAACCCGCACAGATCCACGGAAGCATCTTGAGCGCTTGCCCTCGATAGGTCTTCTCCTGGCGCTCTCGGTCATGCCGGGCCTCGGCGATGATTTGATTCCGCCTGTTGGAGTCTCTGTTCGTCTTCTTCGATGACATGTGGGTATCCTCTATTCGTTCAGTATGGATTAAGTTTAACGCCGCGCATCCCCTTGCGATCCAATGCAACTATGTTGGGTAACATTTATCAGGCAAAAAGGTTGGTCCGACCCCATTCATGGAATCAAAATTTTTTTGTACTCATCATTAATTCAGACGATTTGATTCGCAATGCCTTGCGGATATCATCTTCGTGAATAAGCACATGCTCATACGCCCAGATAATGAACCGCTCAAGTTTGCCATGGCCATGGAATGCATGCGTTCCTTCACGGTTAAAATCTGATTCCGTCATCCCTTTTACGATAACAATAGTATCTTCACGAACGGATTTAAATTGTTCAATGAGCTCCTCGACAGTTAGTTCGTCTAATTTCTTAGGCTGGGTAAGATTAAATCGATCCACATCAAAATCATCCGGTGAGCCCGAACCACCGGCTAAAATATCTTTAAACAACCAATGCATTGAACGTTCGATGGTAATAAAATGAGCCAGTACTTGTTTCACCGTCCATTTTGCTCCGTCGGTATAAACCTGAACACTCAGTTGGTCATAAGATAATGATCTAAAAAAAGATGTAGAATTGTTCAAATTTATTTCGAGGTTAGCGATGATTTCAGTACGTCGGTCGGTCATAAAACCTCTTTATCCAAGATGTTCGGTGTTGTGTCTGAATAGGGATAAATTGCTGCTGTTCTCTATGAGTTGTTTTTTCCCGTGTTTTTATCTTAAAAGGGTGTTTTGAATCCCCCAAAATGCCCTTTTGAGGCCTTGTCTGGCTCAAAATTTAATGTTTTATGCATTATATCAATATGTTGTTATGTTAAGACCCGTATGACCCACATGGCGTCCGATGTCAAAATCATCTTCAGCAATCAATTTTTTCATACATTTTCCCTTTGCCTTGATCAATGAAATTATATATTCAGGGGGAAAGCGGTTGCATAGATGATCGCCCAGAAAAATGGTTTGACTAAACCCGTGCCGGATGTTCCCAGAAAGAGTATAAAAAGATTGTTATATCCGCATAACATAATTTTATTATAATTTAAAGGCATTATAAATGGCAATGTGTGGCGCTACATAGCGGTAGAATCTCAGGAAAGCATGAATTGTCATTCGTAACAATGGATATATGGATCATCTATGGCGGTTTTCTAAAAATAAATTGATCTCATTGGTTTTCGATGGTAAACGCTGCCAAGGTTTTATTTTACTGAATTTGGGCAACAGCCTGTAGAGAAAGAGAATGAGGACACATCGTGAAACTTTTTGACAGTCATTGTCATCTGGACGACAGAGCCTTCGACAAAGATCTGGACGATATCGTCCATCGCATGCATGAGGCCGGCGTTGCGTCGGCCATGACCATCGGGTCTAACCTCGAGCGTTGCATCAAGGGCGTTGCCATTGCGGAATCCATACCGGGGGTGTATGCTTCGGTGGGCATTCATCCCCACGCGGCAAAAAGTTGCAATGAAGATGTCTTAAAATCTCTCATGGATCTCACCCACAGTCCCACCGTTCGTGCATGGGGGGAAATCGGCCTTGATTTTAATCGAATGTTTTCTCCCGGAAACGTTCAGGAAAAATGGCTTATTCGGCAGCTCGAAATTGCCCATGCGCTGGATCTCCCGGTCATCTTTCACGAGCGAGACAGCAACGGCCGTCTGCTCGACATTTTGAAAACACATTTTAAAACCGGCCAGAGAGGGGTTGTGCACTGCTTTAGCGGCAGTGAGAATGAACTGAAACAGTATCTTGATCTGGACCTTTACATCGGAATTACCGGCATCGTAACCATCAAGGGACGCGGTGCTGACTTGAGAAGGATGGTCCCTTTGATACCGGTGGACCGTATTATGATCGAGACCGATGCGCCCTATTTGACACCCACACCCGAAAGAAACCACACCCAAAGAAACGAACCGGCCTTTGTCCGCTCGGTCCTTTTGAAGCTTGCTGAAGTGAGACAGGAAGAGTTAGTCCTTTTGTCTGAAACCCTATGGAACAATACCTGTCGATTGTATGGGGTTGAGCCTGATGCGGCACCCATTTGAAATTGATTTCCATGGGGGAACGACGCATCAGATCCGAAGAGTTCCGGCCCCTTTCATAACGTCTGACATCCCAACAAAAGCACCAAATCCGGCTGGCCACATAGCCCACTTTTTGGCAATTGTAACTGCATTTGATTTCAAACGTAACCTATTGTCTGCATTCATAGTATTAACTCAATTGATCAATTCACCATTATTGTTTTAATCACCTGTAGGTTTGCAATAGTCAACTATCTTCGTGGCATTCGACTGTAATAATTGTCCGCCCTAATCCCGTAGTGCCTTTAAACAAATCCATTATAGCAAAGCAGTTATCACCGAGATCATATTTGTTAGTATCAATCTGTTTAAAATACGTTGATAAAGTATTTTTATACCAGTTGTGAATTACTTTAGCGTCTTTAAATGACATGAGCGGGCCAAAATAAGTTCCTATATTTGATCGCTGTCCTAAAAAGGTAAATATCACAGAAAACACTTGGCTTCCTTTCCTATCTTCAATTGACCATCCCATTTTACCATCAGAATGATAATTTAGCTTATAACCAGTAGCACCCATGTCACGAGCCTTATTAATCATTTTTTCAATATCGGATCGTCTAAATTGCTCAATTAGGACAGTTTTGATCTGATATATTACTTTCACGAATACTGACTTAGCCAGATCTGAAGTCTGCCCTGCATAGGAAGTGGTATTTATAAAAATTAAAAAAGCGAATAACTGAAATATCAGGTAACATCGGTGGAAATTTCTCATTTTTATAACCTTTAGATGAACTGGTGTTTATTCTACTCTGTTTATTGATACTCTAAGAACCTTCCTCATAGTTTGGATTCTACCCCAAAAGATATCGTCTATATCATAGATTGTGTAATCTACCATAAACCCTCCTATTTTGGCATAAAGCTAAGTGATCTCGATTTGCTTCACAAAAAAATCAATCCCATAGAACATCCTCTCGAATGAAGAGCTCTGTTTCACCTCATTAAGGGCAGGGATAATTCTTAACGTTTTCCTCATCTTCAACAGGTTCTAATTCGGTTTTACATTTTTTACAATTTAATTTTGTCTCATAGATCTTGTTGTCATCATATTCAATTTTAACGTAGAACCTTCCATGAAATTGATTACAACTCAAACATCGAAATAATCCATGATAGTACTCACTTTTAGTAACTTTATTATTTTGTAATATATCTAACACTCTTTATCTGTTCCAATAATGAACAACATCTATGGCCTTTTCAAGTGAAGAATACAGCATGCCAACACCAAGAGTAAATTCTCTTTCATATTCACAGTTTCTACACAAAGAAACTATCGATTGGAGGGATGCTGGATGGTTGGAACGATATTCTGATTTTTATAAAAGATAGAGCGACACCCGGCGCAAGCGCCTGCGCTGCGCGAGAGATTCCTTATATTTGAATCATTGTGATCGATTGAGTAGGATAAGTGTTTTGAAATGAGAAAAGGCGGACGAAAAAGCTACCGCGAAGCGGTTTAGTTCAACTGAAATTTGTCATGATTTGTGATAATGTTGTGGTATCTTCAACTCTGAGCAACCCTGAATTGGAATTGAGATCGGGAAAGGAATTTAGAGAAGCCTGGTTCTTCCGTTAAAATAAACTAAAACACCCGTCCCAAAATGAATGTAAATGGCACATCATACCCTTGATTGGGCCTATAGAGGTTCGCATTGGACAGGTGACGCCAAACCAAGCTTAACTCCCATTTATTGCTTTGGGCGAACCGCACACCAAAGCCGGCGTAATCATTGAAAATAAATTTGGATCCCTGCTCCTGATATCCCAAATTATAAGATGACATGAACGAAGGACCTGCAGCAAGATGAACAAACATCTGAAATTTCTCTAATATTTCAAAATAATACCGGTATGCAGGTATTAATGATATCACGTGGTTGTCCTGATTGATATCTGCATCGGTCCACAAATAACTGTAGCCTACGCCTATCAGAAGGGTTGAACGGCCCAATCTGGGAATGGGGTATTCCTTCAAAAAGAAATTGACATCAATTACTGAGTTGTATTGTTGGATGGTATTGTCTACCCATTGGGGACCATGCCCAACACTGACCTCAATTCGACAGATATCTTCGGCAGATACCGGTGGTACAGCCAATACCGACAAAACAAACCAAATCGCAACTAACTTACTGGAATTATGCATTGTTCGGCTCATATCGCACAACACGATGATTTCCCTTACCCGTGTCTGTATGTTAACGCATACGGTTAAATTTAACTGTTACTTTTTCAGGAAAATGGTGACTACTTGGCCGATCTATCACCTTAACATAGCGAATTAGTATGAATTAGGAGTATCTATAGCCACCAGCCCGTGTCAAGTGTTTTGATAGACAATCATCGGGTCTCAATTCAAATCCATAGAGGCGGGACGTATAAGTAATGGGTAGCTGAAATTTGCTGTCATCCCATGGACGTAGGGTACCTCCTAAAAGATCGGTAACTGCCCTTGATTGCCGATCCCTGAGATGAAAGTGTAAATATCAGAGTTCTAAAAAATATCGTATCATATGAACATATTTATGCTTGATAAAAATATCAGAAAATGGGTACGGCATCAGTGTGATCAACATGTTTTTTAAATGATTTGGAAAGTGTACAAGGCATATGCACCGATCTGCAGAAGAAAATAGTGAAAGCACTTGACAAATTTATTTGACTTGGGTAATTGAAAATATCTTTTTGCCTGATAACAAGATAGAATTCTTACAGATAGAGACAATCATGGAAATAAGACTTTTGGGCTGGTGGTGGCGAAAACCATGAAGCATGCTCACCACCTTTGAAACAGGGGATGAATTGATTTCAGAGTCGTGAGAGGCTTCGGCAATTTACGTTGAAGAGGCTCATGGCTCTTTTAAAAAAGCCGGCGCTTCTTCAAAAGCGTTGGCTTTTTGTTTTGGAGAAGGCCATTGAGCAAACCTAAATTAATGCTGGGAAATGAAGCAATTGCACGAGGGTTGATGGAAAGCGGTTGCGTCATGGCAACATCCTATCCGGGAACACCGGCTTCCGAGATTCTTGCCGCTTTTGCCGCTTTTGAAAAAAAAAGCTCGGAAAAAAGACATATCCAGTGGGCGGTGAATGAGAAGATTGCATTTGAAATCGCCTATACTGGAAGTATGGCTGGACTACGAACGGCGGTTAGCATGAAACAGGTGGGTTTGAATGTGGCATCCGACCCGCTGATGAGTTCCGCATATCTTGGTGTAAAGGGCGGATTTGTTGTGATCAGTGCGGATGATCCGGGCCCCCATTCTTCACAAACTGAACAGGACAGCAGGCTTATGGCCATGATGGCTAAGATCCCGGTGCTCGATCCGGATTCTCCCAGACAGGCCAAAGAGATGATTGCCGCGGCTTTCGAACTGTCAGAGACCTTTGAAATCCCCGTCATGCTGCGTCCCACCACTCGCGTTTGCCATGCAAGACAGGATGTTACCCTGGGAGAGACTTTACCTTTCAAACGGGAAGTCGACTTTCGAAAGGACCCTGCACGCTGGGCGGCCACGCCCAAATTTCGCCTTCATCTGCATCAGGAACTGGAGAAAAAACTAAGCGACATTTCCAGATATAAAAAAACAGGCCCGATTAGACTCAATGCCGAAGCAAAGGCTTTAAAAGCATTGATCGTATCCGGTGTTGCAGCCGCCCATTCCAAAGAAATCCTGAAAGATTTAAATCTATGGGATGTTATTCCCATGTACCAGGTGTTGCAACCGTTTCCTTTGCATCAAGATTTCGTGTCTCACATGATCAAGACGTATTCCGAAATTCTGGTTATCGAAGAAACCACCGGTGTCATCGAGATGCAGCTTGCTGATCGGCACCGTATCAGAGGAAAGCTGACCCGTTCGGTGCCGATGGTCGGAGAACTTCTTCCTGAAACCATTCAACAGATCATCGGCGAGTTTGCCGGAATCGGTACAGAACCCGTTCATCTGCCGTCCGAACCCGGCATACGCCCGACACTTTGTGCAGGCTGCCCCCATCGAGCGGCTTTTTTTGCCATTAAAAAGGCGGCCCCAAAGGGAATTTATCCCAGCGATATCGGATGTTATACCCTTGGATTAAATTTGGGTGCGGTGGACACAGTGCTCTGTATGGGAGCTGCCGTCAGCCAGGCGGCGGGCCTTTACCATGCCTATAAACATGAAAATAAACAGCCGGACATTGTGGCCACCATCGGGGATTCAACGTTTTTTCATGCCGGTGTTCCAGCACTCATCGATGCGGTGGTTCAGAAGGTGCGGTTTGTACTTGTCATTCTGGACAACCAAACCACAGCCATGACCGGAAACCAACCCACACCTGCCATGGGCATGGGCGCCTGCGGAGAGTCACTGGATGTCGTAGACATTGAGGGTGTGGTTGAGGGGTGCGGGGTTGAATTTTGTCGTGTGGGAAATCCTTACCAACTCAAAGAATTTACCGCACTGTTGAAAGAGGCCGTCACCTACAGCCGGGAAAACGGACCGGCCGTGGTTATTTCAAGACATCCCTGCCTGATCGACCGGTTCAGGAAAGAAA
Organism: Deltaproteobacteria bacterium; assembly: GCA_019313025.1. The sequence continues at coordinate 2,896 of JAFDCA010000059.1, read as the reverse complement.
TATCGGAATGGCAACCGATTAAGGTTGAAGTTACAGATACATGTGATGGTTGTGCGTTTTGCATCGACCATTTTGAATGCCCGGCCCTGATTCTAAACAAAGCCGAAGAACATGTGAGTATCGACCCCATCCTGTGCAATGGATGCGGTGTTTGTATGAATATTTGTCCCAAAAAGTCGATAAAGGAAGTATCAAATGCTGGATGACAGTTCCATAAAGCAGCAGATTGTCATCAGTGGTGTAGGTGGCCAGGGCGTCCTTTTTGTCACGCGGCTGCTGGCGGAAGCGGCAATCATGAAGGGGATTTCCGTCTTTACATCGGAAACCCACGGTATGGCCCAGCGGGGGGGAACGGTATTATCCCACCTTAAGGTGGGAAATTTTTCAAGCCCGTTGATACGGCCCGGGAATGCAAACGGTCTGCTGGCGCTAAGGGCGGATAGTTTCACCCGGCATGGCTACTTTCTGAAACCGGGTGCATGGATTGTCGCGAATAGCCGTGAAGATGTAATGGTCGGACCGGAATTCTCGGCATATACCATTGCTGCCGAGATTCTGGCACAACACATTCTTAATCCCAAATCGGTCAATCTGATCCTTCTCGGTTTTGCCCTGGCAGCAATCCCAGAAACCCATGAAAATGATCTTTTTTGCACCTTGGAAGATATAAAAACGGTTTTACACCATCGTCTGGCAAAACAGAAACAAATGCTTAATGATGCCCTAAAGGCTCTTGAAGCAGGATTTAAAAGTGTAAAGTGATCTAATCCGCCAAACTGCGAAAACGGATAAGAATGACTAAAATTAAGGTGTTATATCAGATTTGATAATAATTGACCGCGCTGAAAGCGCGTTCCTTAACTTTAGCTCATTTCAAACGTTAGTCACTTTGCGGTTTGTTCAAAGAGGAGTTTATCATGCCCTTTATCCCCTACGATCTGGACGAAGAAGGATTAAAACAGATCCAACTAAAAGGCCTTCAATGGACCATGAATCATGTTTATGAACATTCATCGTTCTATCGTAAAAAATTCGACGCCGCAGGCATTAAGCCTGAAGACATCCAATCACTGGATGACATCGAACTTCTGCCGTTTACCGATAAAAATGATTTGCAGCAGGAATACCCTTTCCCATTACGTTCGGTGCCATATAAGGATATCGTTCGGATTCATGCGTCTTCAGGAACAACGGGCAAACGCAAAGTGCTTTGCTACACACAAAAAGATCTTGACGTGTGGGCCAATTTATTTGCCCGGTGTTATCAAATGGCCGGTCTGACCCGGCATGATCGCGTACAGATCGCTGTTGGCTACGGTCTTTGGACGGCCGGTGTGGGATTTCAGGCCGGCTGTGAAAGGTTCGGCGCCATGGCGGTTCCCCTTGGCCCTGCCAATGCGGATATGCACTGTGAAATGCTGGTGGACATGGAAACCACTGTTTTTTGTTCCACGGCATCCATGGCATTGCTCATGGCGGAAGAAATTCATAAAAGAAATTTATTGTCCAAAATAAAGGTTAAAAAGATTATCCTGGGTGCGGAACGTCACAGTGACGCCATGAGAGATCGAATCATTGAACTCATGGGCGTTGAGCATATTTATGATATTTATGGATTAACCGAACTTTACGGTCCGGGAACCGGTCTTGACTGCAGTCTTCATAACGGCATTCATTACTGGGCCGACCATTTTATTTTCGAAGTTCTCGACCCGGTGTCATTAAAGCCGGTTTCTCAAGGAAAACAGGGTGAACTCGTGGTGACGACGCTCTGCAAGGAGGGCAGCCCGCTGGTTCGCTATAGAACCCATGACATCACACGGCTCATGGGTTCCATGTGCCCCTGCGGTGCGCCGTTTCCCATGCATGACCGAATCCTTGGCCGAACGGATGATATGTTTATCTACAGGGCGGTAAATATCTATCCCAGCCAGATTGATCATGTGTTAAGCCGTGTGAAAGGCATCAGCAGTGAATTTCAGATCCATCTCAAACAACGTGAAAGTGGCCGTGACATGATGCTGATCAAGGTGGAGCGAGAGACGGGTGCAAGCAGTAGGAATGATAAACATCTGGCCGAACAGGTGGCAACAGAAATTCGACGCAAGATACTGGTGAGAAGCCAGGTGGAAATTGTTGATTATGGCTCCCTTCCCCGTACCGAAAGAAAAAGCAAACGGGTGTTTGACCATAGAAATAATTCCTGATTTTGATGACAAGTTTTAGCAGCAGTTTAGTCCTTTAAACCAATCGCGTTCAAAGGAGCTTCAGGTATGATTAGATTTTTGACTGGAAGCTGTCTGAGTGAATTAGGGATCATTTTGAAAGAAGCATAGACAATATTAACTTTATGGATGAAACCCCCTGATAAAGCAACTACCTTTATGAATAGCCTGGAAAAATTCTTTCATTATGAGCCCTTATTCAAGAGTTCTTTCAGCAAAAATTTTATGATATCTGAAGCGATAATATTTTCAAAAGACTAACGTGTTACAAATTTAATAAGATAAAAAAAGCATCGTTTACAGTGAACAATTCCAAGTACATCCTCGAAGTGACAAATGCCTCAAAAAATTTTGGAGGATTGCAGGCCATCAACCGGTTATCCTTGAAAGTGAAAAGCGGTTTGATTTTTTCTATTATCGGTCCCAACGGAGCAGGGAAAACAACAGCGATTAATCTGATTGCCGGCGTATACCCTCCCACATCCGGTGACATCTTTTTTGAAGGCCAGAATCTTTATAAAAAACGGCCGTATCAATTGGCGTATATGGGAATCGGTCGAACATTCCAGAATATCCAGGTTTTTCGCCATATGACGGTTCGAGAAAATGTTATGGTGGGGCTTCATACGAAAAGTCGCTGCGGATTTTTAAAATGTCTTTTTTATACCCCC
>JAFDCA010000058.1 GCA_019313025.1 Deltaproteobacteria bacterium | reverse complement strand
GGACATGACAAGGTACCGACGTTTTTCTGGGGTCCGCTTTTCGGACCAGGGGTAGTTAGAAAAATATGGAAGGTTGCTTCGCTCCGAGACAATGAAAATCTCTGCGCGACGCAACGACCACCTTTAATTTTCTTACATGACCTTGATCCTGATGGGTGCATGGTAGCAGATCGAATAAGAATCCGCACCAATAAATTTTGAAAACCCGGATGCAGACAACGACAAGGGATTTATCTCGTACTGGATGATCTCCCTGCAAAAAAAGATTCTTTTTGCGATGGAGGGGTGTTTTTAATTGACAGGGGCCTTTTAATGGGTGCAAAGATTAATTTTCCGTTTCTTAGAACCTGGTGAATCAATGTCAGTGATGCGAGATTCAACACCACAATATCCACGTTCATTCCGAAATAATTTTCAAACTCTTCGTTAAGTTGAAGTCTGAGGTCAAATGTCTGTTCAGGATTAAAACCATCTTCTACCCGTACGGCGATGTCAACATCATTGAACCTTTTGACCGTACTTTGGACGGCAGATCCGAAAATGTAGGCTGACAATACCGACGAAAACCGGCTAAATAGTGGTTGCAAATCGTTTTTTATTTTAGGCTCTAATTTGTTTATAACCCTGTTTTTATTCATAATTTCATTTTATTGTATCTAACTGAAATTGTCAACTGATTAAATTAGGCGCTTACCCCGATCCAAACTTCGATATTGAACCGCTTCGGCAATGTGGTCGACGCTGATGCCGGAGGCATCGTCAAGGTCGGCAATGGTTCGGGCGATTTTAAGGATGCGGTTATAGGCCCGGGCAGACAAACCAAGCTTGTCGACGGCGCTTTCGAGAAGATCGCACGAGGCCACGTCAATCCGGCAATATGTTTTAATATGCCGGTTGATCATCTGGGCATTGCAGTAAATTTTGGTTCGTTTAAACCGTTCGAACTGGCGCGCCCTGGCGGCTGCAACACGTGCCCCGATAACCTCCGACGATTCCGCATCGGGGTCTCCCACAAGGTCTTTATAAGGAACCGCCGGAACTTCCACGTGTATATCGATTCGGTCCATCAACGGCCCGGAAATTTTTGATCGGTATCGGTGAATTTGAGGATACGTGCATCGACACTCATGCTTGGGATCTGAAAAGTACCCGCACGGGCACGGGTTCATGGCCGCAATAAGCATAAAACTCGATGGGTATGTCAGGGTCAGCGCCGCCCGTGAAATGGTGACCTGAAGATCCTCCAAAGGCTGCCTGAGGACTTCCAACACATGTTTCTTAAATTCTGAAAGCTCATCCAAAAAGAGGACCCCATTATGTGCCAGACTGACCTCGCCGGGCCTTGGGATATGACCTCCACCAATGAGTCCTGCATCTGATATGGTGTGATGGGGCGATCGAAATGGCCGCTTGGTTATCAGCGCCTCGTCTTTTGGAAGCAGTCCGATGACACTGAATATTTTTGTCGTTTCAATGGCTTCTTCAAATGTTATCGGAGGAAGTATTGTAGGAACACGTTTTGCCAGCATCGTCTTTCCAGAACCCGGGGGGCCGATCATGATGAGGTTGTGTCCCCCTGCAGCGGCGACCTCCAAAGATCGTTTGACGTGTTCTTGTCCCTTAACTTCCGAAAAATCGACGTCAAACGTGTTTCCCTGATTGAATATATGAGAAATATCGGTTTTCTCAGGTTCTATTTTGGTAAATCCCCTGAAAAAATCCACCAGTTGGGGCAATGTTTTTACCGGTAACACCGTTATTCCCGCCACCACCGATGCTTCTCGACCATTGTCATACGGCACAACGATGCCATCATATCCGGCTGTTTTGGCAGCCAGGGCCATGGGAAGAGACCCCTTTACCGGTTTAATGCGACCGTCTAGAGACAACTCACCCAAAACAAGGTATTTGGATATGATATTCTGGGGAATGATCCGGGTTGCCGTAAGAATCCCCAAAGCGATGGGAAGGTCAAAACCGGTTCCTTCCTTTTTGATGTGAGCGGGTGCCAGATTAACGGTAATTCTGTCATCCGGGAAGGTATAGCCCGAATTGTTGATGGCAGACTTGACCGGTTCTTTGCTTTCTTTTACGGAAGCCTCCAGAAGCCCTACGGTGGTAAAGGTGGGGAGTCCTGATGTTATATCAACTTCCACTTCGACCAAAAACGCATCAATTCCCATAACAGCGCTGCTTAAAACCTTTGCGAGCACGCCCCCTCCTTTCATTGATCAGTGAGATGGTTATAATGCGAGATTATGGAACTCCTTCGTAACCCATACGGTCAAGAAATTAATACTTGTCAAACACCAACATTAGGCTATATATTAGATGTGGTTTAAAAAATACGCCTTGATTTTTCTTTTTTCGGTTTTATGTTCACCGTTGTAAGAAAAATATACGCTTCTGTTCAATTAAATAATTTGCTATGTATTTTCAACAAAGAACCGTCGCAAAACCGGTGAAATGCTCGGGTGTCGGGGTTCATTCGGGTAAAAAGGTTAATTTAACCATTAAGCCTGCACCGCCGAATCATGGTATCAAGTTCATCAGAACAGACCTATTGGACTGTCCTATGATCTCTGCCCATTTTAATATGGTCGTGGATACAAGCCTGGCAACGGTTATCGGCGTTGAGGGTTTTATCGTTTCAACCATAGAGCATCTTATGGCAAGCTTTGCCGGCCTTTCAGTCGACAATGCGCTGGTGGAAATCGACAGTTATGAAATGCCCATAATGGATGGAAGCGCCGGCCCATTTACTTCTTTAATTAAGAAATCGGGGATAAAGGAACTGGATACGCCTCGATATTTTTTTATCATTAAAGAACCCATAGAACTTAAAAAAGATGGAAAAATGGTCGGTATATATCCATGCTCAACGTATAAAATAACCTGTACCATTGAATATGATCATCCGCTGATCAAAACGCAGTCTTATTCCGTAGATGTGTCGGAACTCGTTTGGGAAAGCGAAATCTCCAGAGCAAGAACCTTTGGGTTCTTGCATGAATACGAATATTTAAAAAAATATGGTCTGGCCCGTGGCGTAACCCTTGAAAATGTAATTGCCATCGATGACAAAGATGTTATCAATGAAAGCGGTTTGCGGTATCAGGATGAGTTTGTGAGACATAAAATTCTCGATTGCATTGGTGATTTTTCACTTTTAGGCATGCCTATTTTGGGCCACGTTGTGGCGGAAAAATCCGGCCATGCCTTCAACCATTCTTTTCTTAAAAAAATCTTTACTGAAAAAGAATCATGGGAAACCAGAACCATCAAAGACCTAAAGGCCTCATGATAAGATACCCTTAAAAAATTGACGCTGTTATTTTGAATATCGGCGGGCATGCCTTTTTATGAGCCGAATGATAGTAGAAAAAATGACCCCTCCGCTCAAAATCACTAAAAGAACAGCGATCCAAGTATATCCATGATATTCCGCATGTTCCCGTGACACCGAAATCCCGACAACACCGAATAAAAAAACAATAAGCATTAAAACAATTACACCGATGCACACTGCTTCGGAGTCATACCATGGAATAATTGTTTTTCTAAATACAGGATTTTGATCAAGGCGCATTATTGTATAAAATAGTAATCGTTTCGTCCTCTGACATGTATCAATTTCAAAGGCACTTCAGATACAAACGATGGACGATTTTAGATTGAAGATGGTCGAAGCGAAGTGTAAATCCCGATTCATCGGGAAAACAAAAAAAGAAATTTTATCACGAAAGCACACACTTTTGCCCTTTCGTGTTTTCGCGATTGGTTGTTTGTCATCAAATACGATGAATTCTTTCTATTTTTCATTTTCTATTTACTGTTCACTGTTCACAAATATCAAATTTGGTTCAAATTCTTTTGGAAAGAAATTAAATGATACCTGAAACGGTAATGTTTCTAAAAAGCTAAACCATTAAAATAATGCATATTAAAGATGCCCTTTATGAACATTTTGTAAAGCCGCAAAAATGACAGATCATACAGCTCTCTTCAAAGCTTATCGTGTGACCGCATTCCGGACAGACTTCTCCAAGGAGGCTGTTTCCGTACCTTTTTTTGTTGTAAGAACCGTCTTTCAAATACCGTTTTTCTAATACTCTGCCGATGGCATCCGGTATGGACAACACCAGGCCTCCTTCCTGGAAAACCGGATGTTCTCCACCGATACCTTTGAGTTGTTCGACAATTTTATCTACTTTTACCCCGGATCTTAAAGCCAGTGAAACGAGGCGTCCGATGGCTTCGGTTTTGGCAGTGGTGGACCTTCCGGATTTTCCGATGGTCGCAAATACTTCAAACGGCTGCCCCTCGTATTCCGTCACCGTAACATAGAGCTGGCCCATACCGGTTTTCATTCTGGAGGTAAACCCCTCCAGTGTTTCCGGCCGCTCTTTGACTCTTGCAGCCGGCGTGTGAAAAGGCTTGTCTTTTCCTGAATAAGACAGAACCTGATTTTCCTTGCTCCCGTCCCGGTATATGGTAACGCCCTTACAACCCAATTCATAGGCCATATCATAAATTTTTAACACATCGTCTACTGTGGCATCTCGGGCCAGGTTGACCGTCTTTGAAACGGCGTTATCCGTATATTTTTGAAAAGCAGCCTGCATACGGATGTGCCACTCAGGAGATACATCATGAGCCGTTACAAAGACTTCCCGAACATCTTCGGGTATTTCCTCAAGATGCTGAATGCCGCCTTCAACAGCAATGGTATCCATTAATCCCGTGCTATAAAAGCCCCTTTCTTTGGCGACATTTTCAAAGTATGGATTGACTTCCAGCAGTTTGTCGTTATCCATAACATTTCTGACAAAACTCAAGGCAAACAAGGGTTCAACACCACTGGAACAGTCCGCAATGATGCTAAGCGTGCCTGTTGGTGCGATGGTCGTGGTGGCGGCATTCCGGTAAGTACAGTCTTTTTTGTCTTTAAAAATGCTTTTATCAAAATTTGGAAAAACACCCCTTTCCTCTCCCAAGTGTTTTGAAGCGGCATGAGACTCTTTTTGGATGAAACCCATGACCTGCTCTGCAATCTCAAGAGCGCTTTCTGAGTTATAGGGAATTCTAAGTTGATACAGTAAATCGGCAAACCCCATGACGCCAAGGCCGATTTTGCGATTTCCCTGAACCATTTCTTCAATTTTCGGAAGTGGATATTTAGACATATCGATGGTATTGTCTAAAAATCGGACACTTTGCCAAACAATATCCTTTAATGCCTTGAAGTCGATGGCCGGTATTTTGGCGTCATCGGTTACAAACTTGGCCAGATTAACGGAGCCGAGATTACAGGACTCCATGGGAAGCAACGGCTGTTCCCCGCAAGGATTCGTGCTTTCGATCTCCCCCAGCGAAGGGGTAGGATTGTCTCTGTTCAACCGGTCTAAAAAAATGATGCCTGGGTCCCCGTTTTCCCATGCCTGTTTCACGAAGGCCTGATACACCTCGGCGGCATTTAATTCTTTTTCCTTTTTTTGGCTGTGAGGGTCGATAAGATCATAGTTGCTCCCTGTTTTGACAGCCTCCATGAATGCATCCGTAACACCAACTGAGATGTTAAAATTGTTGAGTTCGTTGTTGTTCTTTTTGCTGTAAATAAACTCTATTATATCAGGGTGGTCGACTCTCAAAATGGCCATATTGGCTCCCCTTCGGGTCCCTCCCTGCTTCACTTGCTCAGTGGCGGTGTTAAAAATTTTCATAAAAGAAACCGGTCCGGAAGCAATACCTCCGGTTGTTCCCACCCGGCTGTCTTTCGGACGCAGTCGGGAAAAAGAAAAACCGGTACCTCCCCCGGATTTGTGAATAATTGCGGCATTTCTTAAAGCATCGAAAATACCCTCCATACTGTCCTCTACAGGCAGTACAAAACAGGCTGCCAATTGGCCCAGTCTCCGTCCGGCGTTCATGAGTGTGGGTGAATTGGGCAAAAATTTCAATTCGGTCATCATATTATAAAAAATGTTTTCCATCTTTTTTACATCCGCCTCACCGCCATATTTCTTTTCCGCCTTGGCAATGTGTTTTGCCACCCTTCTGAACATGTTTTCCGGAGTTTCGACAATTTTTCCTTTGCTGTCTTTTTTGAGATACCTTCTGTTCAAAACATTGATTGCATTGTTTGAAAGCTGCAATCCATTTTTTATAAAGATGGATTTATCCAGGCGAATGGGGGACGTTTGAGTTAAGCCGTATTCCATCAACTTTGTTTGGATCATTTTATCGATAATCGGCAGGGTGATGGTATGATTTTCCATGTTGGCGATCTCTTCTCTTAAAAATCGGCTGATACTCATGGCCTGATCGGATTCAATCGGGTTGTCTTTGGCAAGGATATCTGAAAATAATTGATCATCCCATTTGTAGGCGGTTAGATCGAAATGTCCCTCATCCGTAATTAGAATTTTACCCTTTGAGCCCATCGCCATTCTCCTGTATAATAAAAATCGTCGGTTTTATTAAATTATCTCCATAAATAGCGGGAGTGTGATATTTTAACAAGTTTCTATCTATCCAATAAAGTATTACTTTACTAAGGATACGTTAAATTTTATGCTTCAAGAAGTGAAACCGCATTCTGTTTGAATGAGGCTGCTGTGAATCATGCCGTTTAAAGAGAAGATTCTGTACAGAAAAACAAAAACAAACCTGTTAAAGCGCATAAAAACTCTGCGAACAGGTCTGCTAAAAACTTCCAGAATCACATCTTGCATACTATATATAGTATGTCAAGAGAAAAATAACCCAATATCTGCACATTGTGCGGCCGAAATCGGCTAAAGTGCTGATAGCTTTAAAAAGAGCAATTTGAAATTTATCACAGGTAACGTAAACATGTCGATTAAAATTATTTTGTGGGCACTGTTATTCTACGGGGCTTATTGTGGTTTTCTTTTTATAATGCAGCGACAAATCCTTTTTCCCAGGTATCTTATCGACACCCCATTTAAAAGTGAAGATCCCCCTTTGATGGAAAAGATATGGATAAAAAACAGTTTCGGTAAAACCGAAGCCTGGTTTTTGCCACCGGAATCGATGACCAAAGCAGAACCATCACCGGCGGTCATTTTTGCCCACGGAAACGGAGAACTCATTGATTTCTGGCCGGATGAACTCATAAGGTTCAATCAGCTTGGAATCGGAGTGATGCTTTTGGAATATCCGGGTTACGGGCGTTCTGAAGGAAAACCTTCTCAAAAAAGTATCACAGAAACATTTAATAATGCTTATAATATTCTCATTGAACGCAAAGATGTCGACCCAGCCAAAATTATTTTGTTCGGACGTTCCTTAGGGGGGGGTGCGGTGTGCACGCTTGCCGCCGAACGACCCTCTGCTGCGATGATCCTCATGTCGACGTTTACCAGCGCACGATCGTTTGCAAAAAAATATTTTGCTCCCGGTTTTTTAGTTCAGGATCCGTTTAACAATCTCGCCGTTGTCCGTAACTATCCGAAACCGATTCTTTTAATCCACGGTAAGTTCGATGAGGTCATTTCCTATTCCCATGGCATGACGCTTTACAAGTCGGCACCTCATGCCACAATGATCACCTATGAAAGCGGTCACAACGACTGCCCGCCGGATTGGGAGATTTTCTGGAAAGATCTCGAAGCATTTCTGAATGCATCGGGGTTAATTAAAAGTATTGAATAGGTTAAAATCCTATCTGGCAACCATGGCCCGCATCATGTCCCCCGCGTTTTCAGCATGATCTGCGATGGAGCCGATGATCTCGGCCAATCTGACCATATGAAATACGGTGACCGCATCAATATTCATATTCAGTACTTTTTGTTTCACTATGTCTTCGGCTTTGTCGGCTTCATGTTCTTGCCGTCGTAACGTACGAATAATATTTTTGATGATCACCCGCTGGTCTTCGGAGTAATTTCTAAAGTATTTTCTGGCTTCAGCAACCATCTTGCTGAGTTCCTCAATGGGGTCGATGACGGCATCTGCCAGAGCAACAAACTCTTTTTCAAGTTCAGGGGGAATCCCCGGTTCGCTTCTGAAAGAAATCCAGTCTAGAGCATCTTCTACGGCATCAATCACCGCGTCCTGTTCTCTCAAGTACCTGAAGAGCAGAAAATTATAGACCGGCATCAAGGTCCCTTTGGGCAGATGACCGCGGATTCGGCGCTTGATGGCATCGGCTTCGCTTTCCAGCCGAATCACTTCCTCCCTGAATTCTTCAAATGTTTGGCATTTATCTGCAAGATGGCACTCGATGGCCTGCTGAAACGCCCAGGCACATTCTTTAACCTTTTCAGCATGTTCCTGAAGGCCCTCGAAAGGTGATGTCATGAACATTGAAAAAAACGGAATGCGCATTGCCGGCTCCTTTTAAAAAATGAATTGAAGTATTTTAAAAATGATCATACTGGTCAACGCCGCCGCAGGGACTGTTAAAATCCAGTATACCATAATTTTAAACACAATGCCAAAATTAACAGCCTCCATTCCACGGGCAAAGCCGACCCCGAGGACACCGCCCACCGCGGCATGGGTGGTAGATACCGGCAACCCCATTTTTGAGGCCACAAGGACCGTTGTGGCCGCAGCGAATTCAACCGAGAAACCGCGGGTATTGCTAAGCGTGGTAATCTTTTCTCCCATGGTTTTCATAACACGATGACCGGCCATGGCAATACCACAAGCAATCCCGATACCGCCAAAGAAAAGGAGAAAAACAGGCACCGGCACTTTGGCACCCACACTGCCGGTTTTGACCAGAAAATAAATCACCGCCAGAGGACCGATGGCATTGGCCACATCATTGGCACCCTGTGCCAGGGCAACATAGCAGGCGGTTCCCACCTGAATTCTCTGAAAGATTGCTTCCGCGCCTGATTCCCTGTCTTTTACATATCGTTTCAGCAAAGCCGTTGCTGCAAATCCTAACAGAACCGACAGCAATACAGCCACGGTCAGTGCTGCCTGTGACCCCAGGGCCAATCTTTTCCCAAGGGGTGTCTTGAACAGAAACGATAATATGACGACAAAAAATGTTATACCAATAAAAAATGGAGATAATTTCAATGCTTGGGTAAAGTTATCCTTTTTGGAGAGAATCAATCGTACGATGATTTTAAAAATGATAAAGGCGATGACGATGCTAAAGAGAGGCGAAATGATCCAGCTCAGTACAACAGCAAAGAGCTTTCCCCAATTAATGACGTCAAATCCACCGGCCATGATTCCAAAACCGATCATCGCCCCCACGATGGAATGGGTAGTAGAAACCGGTAACGATT